>JAOPUQ010000012.1 GCA_025963425.1 Modestobacter sp.
TGTACTTCACCGACTGCACCATCCCGGCCGACCGGATGATCGGCGCGCCGGGCACCGGGTTCAAGACCGCGCTGCGCACGCTGGACTTCACCCGGCCGACCATCGGCGCGCAGGCGGTGGGCATCGCCCAGGGCGCCCTGGACGCGGCGGTGGCCTACACCAAGGAGCGCCGCCAGTTCGGCTCGGCGATCTCCGCGTTCCAGGGTGTGCAGTTCATGCTCGCCGACATGGAGATGAAGATCGAGGCCGCCCGGCACCTGGTCTACGTCGCGGCGGCCGCGGGGGAGCAGGGGCGTCCCGACGTCACCCGGGTCTCCGCCTCGGCCAAGGCCTTCGCCTCCGATGTGGCCATGCAGGTCACGACCGACGCGGTGCAGCTGTTCGGCGGGGCCGGCTACACGGCTGACTTCCCGGTCGAGCGGATGATGCGCGACGCCAAGATCACCCAGATCTACGAGGGCACCAACCAGGTCCAGCGCATGGTGATCGCACGGAGCCTGCTGAAGTAAGGCGTCGACCGGCGTCCGTGGAGGTCATGGCCACCATGAGTCCCTCGGGGGCGTTGGAGTCCGCCGCCGTGCGGAACCGGTTCCCGCAACCGTCGTGAACGGCGTGGATCCGCCGCGTGGCTGCTCCGCGGTTCGTCGGTCTGGGCGCTGCTGGATTCCGACCGCTCGTGCCGGCCGGCCTGTTACCAGGCGTGGTGCCCGGGCAGGAAGTCCTGGCGGAAGGGGCGGTCGACGGCGAGCACTCCCGCCGATGCCTGGACGTCAGCGGCGGGGTGTCAGACCGGGGCCAGACCGCGTGCGCCGTCGGTGACGGGGTGCCCGCTGAGTTCGTGGAGGCGCAGGTCCCAGGGGTCGCGGATCCAGTCGGGCCAGTCGTCGATCAGCGGTTCGACGCGCAGTTCGAAGATTTCGTCGACTCCGGCGAGCTGCGTGGTGACGGGCAGCAGGTGGGCACCGGTCATCGGGGCGTCGGCCGGCTGGGGGAGCGGTGGGAGACCCTCGACGGCCCGGCTGCTGTCGATCGCGGTGATGAGGAGTGCGCGTAGTCGGTCGTCGCACACCGATCCGCCGGTCGTCGCGGTGATGAACCGCAGCTGCGCGCGCACGAGGTGACGAGCGGCGCGCCGCCAGGCGATCCGGTCGAGGGGGTGGCGGGGCCGAGGCTGCCGCTGCAGCCGCTGCAGCAACGGGGCGAGGGCCGGGTCGCCGGGATGTTCGCAGCGGATCAGATCCATCAGTGCGGTGGTCACCACGGTGTCGGCGGTGAGGTCCTTCCACGGGCGCGGCCCGGAGATGGCCCACGGGATCAGCGGCATCAGGGCAGTCCGGGCGTCGGGACTGGTGCGGTCGTTGACCCCACGGGCGATCTGGGCGAGAACCGCCGGCATGCACGCGGGATGGTCGGTCCACTGGTGGGTCGTGAGGATGGCGGCGACCTCGGCGAAGCAGCCCCCGACGCGGGGATGGACGTGGTTGCCGCGCGCGAGGACCGGCATGAGGACCAGGCGTTCGTCGCTGCGCATGACCGCCTCCGGGTGCAAACGTCCGTCGGCACGGGGTGCGGAATCAGTGTGCGCCGGGCGCGGTGGAGATGGGTACGAATGGGCGGCCGGAGACGAGTGCGGCGGTAGGCTGATCTCTCTGGGAGAGGGGTCCGCGGTCAGCTGCGCGCGGTCGCCGACAGTCCCTACCTCGGCCGCGGAGAGGTAGCAGATGACCACGCAGCACCCCGCGCCGGTGGAGCCGGTCGACCCCGACGTCGATCTGCACGTGCCCGCGCAGCGGCCCCAGCGCAGCTGGGACCCGGCCGTGCCGGCCGCCATCGCCGCCGGCGGTGTGCTGGGCGCCGAGGCGCGCTACGGGCTGTCGGTGCTCATGCCGCACGAGCCCGGGCAGTGGCCCTGGGCGACCTGGCTGATCAACATCAGCGGCTGCTTCCTCATCGGGATCCTCATGGTCATGATCACCGAACAGACCTCGCCGCACCGGCTCGTCCGGCCGTTCCTCGGGGTGGGCATCCTGGGTGGTTTCACGACGTTTTCCACGGCGATGGTCGACGTGCAGCAGCTGGCGCTCACCGGGCACGGGGGCGCGGCGCTGGGCTACATGCTGGCGACCGTCACCGCCGCGGTCGCGGCCTCCTTCGCCGGCGCGACTCTCACCCGGGCCTCGGCCGTCCTGTGGCTGCGCCGGCGGGCCCGCCGGGGGGAGCGCACATGACGACGTTGAAAGGGCCGGCGCAACGGCTGACGGTGATCGTCGGCGAGTCCGACACCGTCGAGCACCACCCGCTCTACACCGAGATCGTGCACCGGGCGCACGCCGCTGGCCTGATCGGGGCCAGCGTCTTCCGCGGCATCGAGGGCTTCGGCGCCAGCAGCCGGGTGCACACCACCCGGATTCTCAGCCTGGCCGAGAACCTTCCGGTCTCAGTGATCATCGTCGACACCGCCGAGCGCATCCAGGCGTTCCTGCCCGACCTGGAGGAGATCGTCGCCGACGGGCTGGTGCTCGTGGAGGACGTCCAGGTCGTGCACCACGCCGGGCAGGCGCTGGAATGACCGTGCTCTGGGTGGCCCTGGGCGCGGCGATCGGCGCACCGGCCCGCTACCTCACCGACCGGGCGGTGCAGGGCCGCCACGACAGCGTCTTCCCCTGGGGCACGCTCACGGTCAACATGGTCGGCTCGTTCCTGCTCGGCGTGCTCACCGCGATGAGCACGCACCTGTCGCCTGCGGTCGGCGCGGCGGTCGGTGTCGGCTTCTGCGGCGCCCTCACCACCTACAGCACGTTCAGCTACGAGATCCTGCGGCTGCTGGAGGACCGGGCGCGGTTCTACGCGGTGGCCAACGTGGCTGCCAGCCTGCTCGGCGGGTTCGGCGCCGTCGGCCTGGGCTGGACCCTCGGCACCTGGCTCGCCTGACCGCAGCCTCGGGGGCGGACCGTCACCGGGCGGCGGTCGAAGCTCTGCGGCGCTCCGCCGGGGTGGCACAGCGGGGCCCCACGGCCGATGGCACGCAGGTCGTCGACGGTGATCAGGCCGTCGGTGACCAACTCCTGCAACCGGGGAAGCAACGCGTCGACCTTCTCCGGCGTGTCGACGATCACGACAGCGACCGGTAGGTCGGGCGACACCGAGAGGATCCGGTTGACGTGCAGGTGCCGGGATGCGCCGTAGCCCTCGCGGCCG
>JAOPUQ010000022.1 GCA_025963425.1 Modestobacter sp.
ACCGGGCGCTACGACAGCAGCAGCTGGGGCTACGAGGGCGTCGGTCACGCCGAGACCAGGCCGATGGAGACCGGGATGGGCGGGCCTCGCATCGAGGGGCCCGACAGGATCGCCGACGACCCGACCCTGCAGCACCCGCGGTGCGTCTTCCAGGTGCTCAAGCGGCACTTCTCCCGCTACACCCCGGAGATGATCGAGCGGGTCTGCGGCGTCCCGCAGGAGAGCTTCCTCGAGGTCTGCCGCGCCTGGACGGCGAACTCCGGCCGCGAGCACACGGCGGCGCTGGTCTACAGCGTGGGCTGGACGCAGCACAGCGTCGGCGCGCAGAACATCCGGGCCGGCGCGATCGTGCAGCTGCTGCTGGGCAACGTGGGGCGGCCGGGCGGAGGCGTCTACGCCCTGCGGGGGCACGCCAACATCCAGGGGTCCACCGACATCCCGACCCTGTTCGACCTGCTGCCCGGCTACCTGCCCATGCCGGACGCCGAGCGCCATCCCCACCTCGGGGCCTACCTCGACGCCATGCGCAGCCGCGGCCAGAAGGGGTACTGGCAGGGCGCCGACGCCTACCTGGTGTCCCTGCTCAAGGAGTACTTCGGCGACGCGGCGACCCCGGAGAACGACTTCGGGTACGGCTGGCTGCCGCGGAACAACGGCGACCACGGCACCTACCGGACGACGATGGACATGGTCGACGGCCGGGTGTTCGGCTACCTGCTCATGGGTCAGAACCCGGCCGTGGGTTCGGCCAACGGGCGGCTGCAGCGACTGGGCATGGCCAACCTCGACTGGTTGGTCGTCCGCGACCTCACCATGCTGGAGAGCGCCACCTTCTGGAAGGACTCCCCGGAGGTCGAGACCGGCGAGATCGTGCCGGAGCGCTGCCGCACGGAGGTGTTCTTCCTCCCCGCGGCGGCACACGTGGAGAAGGCCGGCACCTTCACCCAGACCCAGCGGATGCTCCAGTGGCGGGAGAAGGCCGTCGACCCGGTCGGCGACCAGCGCTCGGACATGTGGTTCTTCCACCAGCTCCACCGCCGGATCCGCGAGCGACTGGCCGACTCGACCGATCCCCGCGACGAGCCGCTGCAGCGGTTGGCGTGGGACTACCGGATGGAGGGGGAGGAGCCGGATCCCGAGGACGTGCTCCGGCACATCAACGGCATCGACCTCGCGACTGGGCGGACGGTCGACGGCTCCGCCCAGCTGCGCGCCGACGGCACGACCGCCTGCGGCTGCTGGCAGTACTGCGGGGTGTACGCCGACGAGGTCAACCAGGCGGCCCGCCGCAAGCCGCACGACGAGCAGGGACCCTACGAACCGGAGTGGGGCTGGACGTGGCCGGCCAACCGGCGACTGCTCTACAACCGGGCCTCCGCCGATCCGGACGGACAGCCGTGGAGCGAGCGCAAGAAGCTGCTCTGGTGGGACGACGCGGCCGGCCGGTGGACGGGGTACGACGTCCCTGACTTCCCCCTCACCACCCCGCCCGGCCACGTCCCGCCGGAGGGCGCCCGCGGGCCGGAGGCGCTCCACGGCGACGACCCGTTCATCATGCAGGGCGACGGCAAGGGCTGGCTGTTCGCGCCGCACGGGCTCGCCGACGGACCGCTGCCCACCCACTACGAGCCGCACGAGTCTCCGGTCCGCAATCCCCTGTACGGCCAGCAGGCCAACCCGACCCGCCGGGTCTACCCGCGGCCGGACAACCCGTACAACCCGGCCCCGCCGGAGGGCCACTCCGACGTGTTCCCGTTCGTGCTGACCGCGGCCCGGCTCACCGAGCACCACACCGCCGGCGCGATGAGCCGGCAGCTCCCCTACCTGTCGGAGCTGCAGCCCGAGCTCTTCGTCGAGGTGTCCCCCGAGCTGGCGCGGATCCGTGGGCTGCACCACCTGGGGTGGGCGCACGTCGTCACCAGCCGCTCGGCCGTGGAGGCCCGGGTGGTCGTGACCGACCGGATGGCCCCGTTGCGGGTCGACGGGCGCGTCGTCCACCAGGTGTGGCTGCCCTACCACTGGGGCCCGACCGGACTGGTCACCGGTGACGTGGTCAACGACCTGTTGGGCATCGTGGCCGACCCCAACGTCCTGATCCAGGAGAGCAAGGTCGCGACCTGCGACGTCCTGCCGGGCCGTCGCCCGCGCGGGGCCGAGCTGGCCGCACTCCTCGACCGGCTGCGCAGCCGCGCGCACATCACCGCCGCCACCGGCACCCGGGTGGCCACTGCCGGCACCGGCACCGGACCCCCCAGGGAGGCACCATGACCAGCAGAGAGCTGGCAGCACCGCCCGACGCCCTTGCCCGGGCCAACGGGTACGAGGCCCCTCCGCCACGGGTCGGCTTCTTCACCGACACGTCGGTGTGCATCGGCTGCAAGGCGTGCGAGGTCGCCTGCAAGGAGTGGAACCACGTTCCCGACGACGGCCTGGACCTGCTCGGCATGTCCTTCGACAACACCGGGATGCTCGGGGCGAACTCCTGGCGGCACGTGGCGTTCGTCGAGCAGCCGCGGCCCGTCGGGCGCCAGGACGCCGGTCTCGCCGGCCTGCCCACCGGTCCCAGCGGGCTCGCCCACACGTCGGAGGTGGTCGAGGCGCGGCTGCGCAGCGCACCTCGCGGCGGTTCCGAGCTGGGGACGACGCCGCTCCCGACCGCCCCCGGCGGCGGTGCTCCCCACGTCGTCCAGGACCTCGGCATGCCGACGTTCTCCCGGCCCGGGGACACCAGCGGCCCGGAGACGCGCACCGACTTCCGGTGGCTCATGGAGTCCGACGTCTGCAAGCACTGCACCGAGGCGGGCTGCCTGGACGTCTGCCCGACCGGCGCGCTGTTCCGCACCGAGTTCGGCACGGTCGTGGTGCAGCAGGACGTCTGCAACGGCTGCGGCTACTGCGTCTCCGCCTGCCCCTACGGCGTCATCGACCGGCGGCCGGACGACGGCCGGGCCCAGAAGTGCACGCTCTGCTACGACCGGCTGCACGACGGCCTGACGCCGGCCTGCGCCAAGGCCTGCCCGACCGAGTCCATCCAGTTCGGCCCGCTGGACGAGCTCCGGGAGCGCGCCGACCGGCGACTGGCCGAGCTGCACGGGCAGGGGGTCGACGAGGCGGAGCTCTACGGCCGGGACCCGGACGACGGGGTGGGCGGCCACGGCGCGCTGTTCCTGCTGCTGGACAAGCCGGAGGTCTACGGGCTGCCGCCGGCCCCCGTCGTGCCCACCCGCTTCGCACCGCAGATCTGGCGCCGGGTCGGCGCCGCGGCAGCATCGTTCGCCCTCGCCGCCATTGGGGCGTTCGCCTCCACCGCGGTCGGGAACCGCCGGTGAACGGCGCCCACGACCCGCATCCCGGTGGTCCCCGGCGGGCGGGGCCGGAGCCGGCGGCCGGGCCGGCCGCCGACGTCGCCTCCTACTACGGCCGGCCGGTGCTCAAGTCACCCGTGTGGGAGTGGGGGACGGCGGCCTACCTGTTCACCGGTGGGCTGGCCGCCGGGACGGCGGTCGTCGCGGCCGGTGCCGACCTGCAGGGTGCGGTCCGGCTGCGCCGGGCCTGCTGGCTGGGGTCCTTCGGCGCGCTGCTGGCCAGCGTCGGGCTCCTCATCGACGACCTGGGCCGCCCGGAGCGCTTCCATCACATGCTGCGCGTGGCCAAGCCGACGTCGCCGATGAGCATCGGGACATGGCTCCTGACCGCCTTCGGCCCAGGGGTGGGCGCGGCGGCGGTGTGGGAACTGCTGCCGGTCCGGTGGCGGTCGGCCCGGCCGGCCCGGCTGCTGCGCGCCCTCTCCCGGGGGATCGGCCTGGCGTCGGCCGCCACCGCCCCCGGCGTCGCGACCTACACCGCCGCGCTGCTCGCCCAGACCGCCGTCCCCGGCTGGAGCGAGGTGCGCGGTGCACTGCCCTTCGTGTTCGCCGGCTCCGCGGCCGCCAGCGGCGGCGGGTTCGGCATGCTGGCCGCTCCGCTGGACGAAGCCGCTCCCGCGCGGGCCTTCGCGGCCGTCGGCGCGGCCGGCGAGCTGGTGGCCTCCCGGGTGATGGAACGGCGGATGGGGCTGATCCGGGAGGTGTACCACCAGGGCGCGGCCGGGCGGTGCCGCCGTGGCGCCGAGCTGCTGACCGTCGCGGGGCTGGCCGGCGCCCTGCTCACCGCGAAGCGCAGCAGGGCCGGTGCCGCCGCGTCCGGGATCGCCCTGTTGAGCGGGAGTGCGCTGCAGCGGTTCGGCGTCTTCGAGGCCGGCGTCGCCTCGACCAAGGACCCCCGGTACGTGGTGGTGCCCCAGCGGGAGCGTCTGGACGCCGCCGCCCGGGACCGGGGTGCCCTCAGCAGCTGACCAGTCCGCGGCGGCCGCCCCGGAGATCGTCGAGCCGCGTGCCAGCGGCGTGTGCCCAGGCCGGGAGCCCGGCCGTTGCGGAACCTGGCGTTTCCGGTGATCGAACTCCGGGCAGTCAACAGCACTGGCCCTCGAGGAGGAGATGACCGTGGAAACCTGGCTCATCGTCGTGATCGTGGTTGCCGTGATCGTGGTGCTCGCGCTCATCGCGCTGGCCGTGGCCCAGCGTGGCCGAGCCGGCAGGACACGCAAGCGTGAACAGGCCCGGGACCACCTGCAGGAGGCACAGGCCCGCGGTGTCCGCGCGGAGAAGGAGCAGGCGCTCGCCGAGGAGCAGGCCGCCCGCGCGCGCCGCGAGCGGGCCGAGGTCGAGGAACGCGCCGCCCAGGCCGAGCAGGAGGCGCGGGAACGCGTCGGCAAGGCCGAGGAGGAGCGGTCGGCCGCCGAGCAGCTGCGCGCCAAGGCCGAGAAGCTCGCCCCCGGGCTGGGGCACGACGGCGGCGGCCGGCATGACGGCGTCGCCGCCGAGGACACCGTCCGGCGCGACGAGACGGGCGGTGGCGCGACCCGGCGCTGATCCGCCGCGCGGTCCGTCGGGCCGTCTCCCCACCCGGGGAGGCGGCCCGACCCATGTCCGTCACCCGCACGGGTGAGAACGGACCGCAGAGGTGGCTCTTCGACTTCCGCTGGGCACCGCACCTGTCGTTGATCGACGAGTCGGTACAACCACGGAAGGGCTGTTCATGAGGGTCTCGATCTTGGTGTACGGCGTGCTGTACGTCGTCATCGAGATGGTCGGGCACCAGCTCGACTCCGTCGGCTGGCCGCAGCTCACCGCGCTCGACGTGGCGACGGCGGTGGTCAACGCACTGCTCGTCGTGGCCGTGGGTGTCGCCGTCCTCGTCGCCGTGGACGTCCTGGGCGACCGCTGGCGCCGCCGGCTGGGCGCCTGGCGGCTGGAGCAGGCCCGGCTGGCCCAGGACGTCGAGCAGGCCGAGCGCGCACCGATCACCGTCCGCGCGTGGCGGCCCGGGCGCCTGGCGCTCCCCCCCGGACCGTCGCCGGCCCCGTACGCGGCCACCGCCCACGCCACCGCCCGGGTCCCGGGCGAGCCGTACATGGACCCCGACTTCCTCGACCAGCACGGCCGCCTGCTGTAGGCAGCCGGGCCGGCCGGCGCACCCGGTCAGTCCTCGAGGACCGTCAGCGTGAGGTCCCCGAGCCGGTCGGTGCCGGCCAGCAGGTCGATGCCGACGACGCGGCCACCGGCGACCGCGGACCCGAAGACCACGCGCGCCCGGCCGCCCACCGACCACACCGCGCCGGGGACGCCGTCCACCAGCGCCAGCTGAGCCGCTCGGGCGCGCCCGAGAAGGTCCGGGCGACCGCCTCCGCACCGCGGGCCTCGGCGCGCGATCCGAGCATCCGCTGGGCCACCACCCGCAGGCAACGTCCTCGGGCTCCGGCAGTCCTCCTGAGGGCCGCCGCCGGCGGCACCTCGCCGGGCCTGACGGCCCGCGCGCGGACGGCGCTCCGCCCCGATCGGGCCCGTTCGAGGCCCGATCGGGCCCCTCAAGCCGAGTTCGACAGCGAAAAATCACATTTCCGACCCGGTTCGGGGGGTGCGGTGCAGCGCAAGTGGTGCATGTACGGCTAGGGTTCTCTCTGTCGGGAAGGCCCTGCAGATGGCAGGACCCCGACGCACGACCTCAGCTAGGAGCGAGCAATGCCCGAAGGAACAGTGAAGTGGTTCAACGCAGAGAAGGGGTT
>JAOPUQ010000045.1 GCA_025963425.1 Modestobacter sp.
CGAGAACAGCAGTCCGACGGCGAAGGCGACGATCCCCAGGATGGTCAGCAGGATCCCGCTCAGTTCAGCCTCCGGCGATCGCGGCGCGGGCGTGCTCCCGGGCCCACTTCTCCGCGGCCAGCACGTCGTCGACGCAGCTGGGTGCGCCGAGGTCCGGCGCGGCGTCGAGGGTACGCGCGATGACCTGCACGATGGCTGTGAACGACAGGTGTCCGGCGGTGAAGGCGGCCACCGCCTCCTCGTTGGCGGCGTTGTACAGCGCCGGGACGACGCCGCCGGCCTCCCCCGCCTGCCGGGCCAGGCGCACCGCGGGGAACGCCGTGGAGTCCAGCGGGGCGAACTCCCAGGTGCTGGCGGTCGACCAGTCCAGGGCCGGCTGGACGTCGGGCAGCCGGTCGGGCCAGGCCAGCGCCAGGGCGATCGGCAGCCGCATGTCCGGCGGGCTGGCCTGGGCGATGGTCGCCCCATCGGCGAAGGTGACCATGGAGTGCACGATCGACTGCGGGTGCACCACCACGTCGATGTCGGCGTAGGGGACGCCGAAGAGCAGGTGGGCCTCGATGAGCTCCAGGCCCTTGTTGACCAGCGTCGCGGAGTTGATGGTCACCACCGGGCCCATGTCCCAGGTGGGGTGGGCCAGGGCCTGCTCGGGGGTGACGTCGGCCAGCTCGGCGGCGTTGCGCCCGCGGAACGGGCCCCCGCTGGCGGTGAGCACCAGCCGGGCCACCTCGCCGCGGGCGCCACCGCGCAGGCACTGGGCCAGCGCCGAGTGCTCGGAGTCGACCGGGACGAGCTGGCCGGGCGCGGCCGCGGCGGTGACCAGCGAGCCGCCGGCCACCAGCGACTCCTTGTTGGCCAGCGCCACGGTGCGACCGGCGGCCAGCGCCGACAGCGTCGGGCCCAGCCCGATCGAGCCAGTGATCCCGTTGAGGACGACGTCGGCCGGTCGGGCGGCCAGCTCCTCGGCGGCCCGGGGCCCGGCGAGGATCTCGGGCAGGGCGTACTTGCCCTGCGCCCAGCCCCGCTGCTGCGCCGCGGCGTAGAAGGCCAGCTGGAGGTCCTGCGCGGCGGTCGCGCGGGCGACGGCGACCGTGCGCACCCCCAGGGCCAGCGCCTGCTCGGCCAGCAGGGCGACGTCGCCCCCGCCGGCGGCCAGGCCGGTGACCTGCAGCCGGTCGGGGTTCTGCCGGGCGACCGCGATCGCCTGGCGGCCGATCGACCCGGTGGACCCCAGCACGGTGACGTTCCGCGGCTCGCTCATGTGCTCTCCTCGCTGCGCTCGTCGGCGGCGTTTCGCCCGGCTGCGGCGCCCCTCCGGGCCGGCTCGCACGCTCGCCGACCTGCCCATCCTGTCAACACCCGCACCACTCCCGCCGGTCGCCGGGTGGCCGCGCGGCGGGCCTGGCATCATCTGCTCCGTGAACGAGCATGCGAGTTCACCAGCCAGCAGAGCAGTGCCGCGAACGCGGCCGACGAGCGCCAGCGAGGAAGCCAAGTGAGCGAGCACAGCGGCCGTGGACAGGGCCACCAGACCAGCGCCCGGGTGATCGAGCAGTCCGCCCGCGAGGAGGGCGTCGTGCGGGCGGGGGCGACCCCTATCGTGCACGAGCGTCCCGAGGCCGGGGGCTGGCACCACGAGATGGGCAAGGTCGGTCGCATCACCCTGGTGATCCCGATCCTCTTCCTGATCGCCATGCTCTTCGGCAACCACGAGGGCAAGGTCGAGGACGTCTACCTCATCGGCTCCGCGGTGCTGCTGGTCATCGTGCTGCTGTGGGACGTCCGCCGGCGGAAGAACGCCTGGCGCAAGAACTGAGCACGCGCCGCTGATCACGCGGCTGCCCGGCCACGGCCCGTCCCCCACCCGGGGGACGGGCCGTCGTCGTCCCCCGGGTGGACACTCTGACGCGTTGCCGTCGGCGGGTGATTGATCTGCCGATGATACGACCGGAATTGGTCATATCTGGCCATTTTGCTGTGCGCTTGCCCTGGACGATCCATGGCTCAACTGTGTCTATTTGGCCTTCAGGGCGGCGTGTCGTGGCGATCGATTACAGCCCTATCGGTTCCGTGCCGATAGGAAGTGCCCAGCAGGTCCGGAGGTCGGGCCGCCCACCTGAACCGGAGAAATCACGATGCCGAGCCTGTCCCCCCGCCGCGTCGCCACGGCGACCGGGCTGACCTTCGCCACCGCAGCCGTGGGGATGGTTCTCGCCGCGCCCGCCGCCCTTGCCGCGGACGCCCTGCCCGCCGTCTCGATGCCGGCGAGCGTCGCAGCCGGCACCGCCTTCACCGTTTCGGGCGCCGAGTGCATCCAGTACGGCAAGGACGTGCACGGGGTGACCACGGTCTACGTGGTCAGTGACGTGCCGGGGGTCGAGGACGCGGTCGAGGTCGCGGAGGACGGCTCCTGGTCGGTCTCGCTGACCTTCCCGGCCGGTACGCCCGCCGGGCCGCACGAGGTCGAGACAGTCTGCGACACCTACTGGGACGTGACCCCCTATCCCTTCACCACGATCGACGTCACCACTGCCGGCACCCCCTCGAGCGCGCCCGTGAGGAGTGGCCCGAGCACGCCGAACGGCACCGGACTGGCCACCACCGGGGGCGAGGTGGGTGCGGTCCTGGGCGTCGCAGCCAACACCCCGGGGACCGAGAGCGTGACCACCAGCAGGACGACCGGAGCTACCAGCGCCCCGGGCCAGAAGGTCGTGAAGATCATCGGCGGCTTCCAGCCCTTCGAGGTCGTGACCCTCGTCATGCACTCCACCCCGACCACGATCGGCACCTTCACCGCCGACGCGAACGGCGTCGTGACCGCTGAGTTCACCCTGCCGGCCGGGACCCCCGCCGGCACGCACACCCTCGTCTTCGACGGCACCGTGACCCACTTCGAGGAGACCCTCACGGTCACCGCCTCCGGGACCACCGCGGCGGCGTCCGGCGATCTCGCCTACACCGGCGCCAGCGTCACCGTTCCGCTGGTCCTCGGCGGTGCGCTCGTGCTCGCCGGCGGTGGCGCACTCCTGGCCTCCCGCCGCCGCACCACGGGGGCCTCGCAGGCCTGAGCATGACCTCGCACCACCCGGCGGACGCCGGCCAGGGAACCCCTGGCCGGCGTCCGCTGCGTCGTGGGCGTCGTCGGACGAGGCGGGTTGGGGCCGCACTCCTCACGGCCGTCGTCCTGCTGATCGCGGACGCGGCCCTGCTCGCCTTCCGGATCGACCGGCTCGACGTGCCCCTGACCGACGCCCCGGGCACGACGTGGGTGGTCGTCGGCCTGGACTCCCGCACCGACCTGCCGGCAGGTGCCCCGGTCACCGACTTCGGCACCGCCGACGACGTCCCCGGCAGCCGCGCCGACGTGGTCGTCGTGCTGCGCGAGACCAAGGACGGAGTCAGCGTCCTGTCCATCCCGCGCGACGTCGTGGTCACCACGGCGACCGGGCCGGGCCGGCTGGCGCTGACCTGGCTGGACGGGCCACAGTCGACCGTCGATGCGCTGTGCACGCTGGGCATCCCCACCGACCACCTCGTCTCGGTCGACCTGGCCCGTTTCGCCGCCGTCGTGGACGCCGCCGGGGGCCTGGACGTGGACGTTCCGGCCCCGGTGCGGGACCCCGCCGCCGGGCTTCTGCTCCCCGAGGCGGGGCGCCAGCACGTCGACGGCGCCACGGCACTGGCCCTCGTCCGCTCCCGCCACCCCGAGCGGCTGGTCGACGGTCACTGGGCACCGGCACCGGTCGACCCGGACGGTCGCGCGTCGGCCGCCGGCACCGTGCTGTCGGCACTGGCCTCGACCGCCCGGGGATCGGTGGCGCGTCCCTGGCGGCTCCAGCCCATGGCCTGGGCAGCCTCAGGTGCGCTCACCGTGGACGACGGGACGTCGTCGCTGGAGCTCGCCTCCCTGGCCACGCAGGACGTCGGCCCGGTGCAGGTTCTCCCCGTCGGCGAGCCCCGCGGCGGCACGGCGGCCCGCTTCCCCACGGCCGAGACCGGTGCCGCGGTCGCCGCCGCGGGCCTGTCCTGCCGGCGGTGACCGCCCGGGGTCAGGTGGCGCCGACGCCGATCGCCAGGCCGATCAGGTAGGTCGCCCCGGCCGCCACGGCGCCGAAGAGCAGCTGGCGCAGCCCGGCCGACCACCACGGCCGCGGGGTGAACCGTGCGGAGATGGAACCGGCGGCGACCAGGCCCACCCCGCCGCACAGCAGGGCGAGCCACAGCACGGGTGCGCCCAGCAGGAACGGCAGCAGCGGGATGAGCGCACCGACGGCGAAGGTGCCGAACGAGGAGACCGCGGCGGTGATCGGGCTCGGCTTGTCGTCCGGGTCCAGGCCGAGCTCACTGACCGCGTGCACCCGCAGCGCCTGCTCCGGGTCGCGCGAGAGCTGCGCGGCCACCGCCTGGGCGAGCGGCGCGTCGAGCCCGCGGGCCTCCCACAGCTCGGCCAGCTCCTGCATCTCGCCGTCCGGGTTGGTCGCCAGCTCGTGCCGCTCCTTGGCGACCTCGAGGTCCAGCTGCTCGTTCTGCGTCGTGACCGAGGTGTACTCGCCCAGCGCCATGGAGATCGCGCCGGCGGCGAGGCCGGCCACGCCGGAGAGGACGACGGTGTGTGCGCTCGCGCCTCCCCCGCCTACGCCGGCCACCAGCGCGGTGTTGGTCACCAGTCCGTCCATCGCGCCGAAGACGGCGGCCCGCAGCCAGCCGCCGGAGACGTCGGCATGGGTGTGGTCGTGCGCCTCGGCCTGCTCCGGGCGCCCGGCCGCGGTCTCCGGGCCGGTCATGCCTCGTCGGGGTCGGCGCCCAGGGACACCGACTCGGCCATCCCCGGCTCGCCGATGCCCGGCACGGGCAGCGCGATGCTCGGGACGCCGTCCACCTGGTCGGCGGCGGCCAGCTGGCCACAGGCGCCGTCGATGTCCGAGCCCCGGGTGTCGCGCACCGTCGTCGGCACACCGGCGGCCCGCAGCCGGGCGACGAACTCCCGCTGGGCCGGCAGCGGGCTGGCGTCCCAGGGGCTCCCCGGGGTCGGGTTGAGCGGGATCAGGTTCACGTGCGCCAGTCGCGAGGACAGCAGCCGGCCCAGCAGGTCGGCGCGGAACGGCTGGTCGTTGATGTCGCGGATGAGCGCGTACTCGACCGAGTAGCGGCGCCCGGTGCGGCGGGCGTAGTCGTCGGCCGCACCGAGCACCTCACCGACCTTCCAGCGGGTGTTGATCGGCACGAGGGTGTCGCGCAGCTGGTCGTCCGGAGCGTGCAGACTCACCGCGAGCGTGACGTTGAGCCCCTCCTCGGTGAGCCGGCGGATCGCCGGGACCAACCCGACCGTGGAGACGGTCACCGAGCGCTGCGACAGGCCCAGTCCGTACGGCGCCGGCGTGAGCAGCGCGTCCAGCGTCTTGCGCACCCGGGGGTAGTTGGCGAGCGGCTCCCCCATGCCCATGAAGACGACGTTGGACAG
>JAOPUQ010000057.1 GCA_025963425.1 Modestobacter sp.
GTCCCGGTCGGCAGCGCAGCCAACGCCGGCAGGGGCGCGGTGGCCAGCGCCCGGGCGGCCAGCAGCTCCAGGTCCGGTCCGTCCAGCCGGCGGTCGGCCATCAGCCGGTCGGCCGCCCGGGCCTCCCGCGCCCAGCGCAGCCGCCACGGCAGCCAGCGCAGCAGCATCCAGCCGACCGGCAGCACGACCAGCACCCCCGCGAGCACGGTGGCCAGCGTGGCCACCGCGTCCTGGCTGCCCTGCCCGGCGCCGGCGACCGAGATCCCGGCCCGGCCGAGCGCGGCCAGCGGGGCGGCCAGCTCGTCCCCGACCACCGGGACGTCGCCGGCCACGCCGGCCGCGGAGTCCATGCTGACGGCGATCGAGCGGCCGAGCCCCTCGACGGCCCGGCCGGGGTCGGCGAGCACCAGCACCGCCCGGTGCACCACTCGGGCGACCAGCACCCAGAGCACCACCCAGGCCAGCAGGCCGGCGTCGGCGGCCAGCTGGCGCGTGCGTCGGTCGGGACGGTCGGCGTACAGGCGCATGAGGAGCTCCCTGCTCGGGGTCTCGGGTGAGGGGGTGTCCCAGGCATCGTGCGGTACTCCGGGAAGCACGGCGACGCGACCGGCCGACGTCGTCCCGCAGCCCCCGGGAGGACCTTCCGCGTGCCTAGACTCCGCCCGAGGTCGGCCCCGACCGGGCCGGCACGACGCGGGGGCGGGTGCCGCACCACGGCGCCCCGCCGCCTGGGACCGGGAGTACGTCAGATGCGGGTCGGTGTCGCCCGAGAGGTCAAGAACCACGAGTACCGCGTCGCGCTGACCCCCTCGGGGGTCACCGAACTGGTCGCCGCGGGCCACGAGGTGCTGGTGGAGCACGACGCCGGGGTCGGGTCCTCCCTCCCGGATACCGACTTCACCGCCGCCGGCGCCCGGATCGTCCCCTCGGCGGACGACGTGTGGGCGCAGGCGGACCTGCTGCTCAAGGTCAAGGAGCCCGTCGCCGAGGAGTACGGCCGGATGCGGGCCGGGCAGACGCTGTTCACCTACCTCCACCTGGCCGCCGACCGGGCCTGCACCGACGCGGTGCTGGCCGCCGGGACCACCGCGGTTGCCTACGAGACGGTGCAGACCGACGACGGGGCGCTGCCCCTGCTGGCCCCGATGTCCGAGGTCGCCGGCCGGATGGCCCCGCAGGTGGGGGCGCACACCCTGGAGCGGGCACAGGGCGGGCGCGGGGTGCTGCTGGGCGGGGTGTCCGGCGTGCACGCGGCGAAGGTCGTCGTCCTGGGCGCCGGGGTGTCGGGGATGAACGCCGCCACCATCGCGCTGGGCATGCAGGCCCAGGTCACCGTGCTGGACCGGGACCTGGAGAAGCTGCGCGGCGCCGACCGCATCTACCGCGGCCACCTGCAGACCGTGGCCTCCAACGCCCTGGAGGTCGAGCGGGCCGTGCTGGAGGCCGACCTGGTCATCGGCGCGGTGCTGGTGCCCGGCGCCAAGGCGCCCACCCTGGTCAGCAACGAGCTGGTCAGCCGGATGAAGCCCGGCTCGGTGCTGGTGGACATCGCGGTCGACCAGGGTGGCTGCTTCGCCGACACCCGCCCCACCACGCACGACGACCCGACCTTCGCCGTCCACGAGTCTGTCTTCTACTGCGTGGCCAACATGCCCGGCGCCGTTCCGAACACCTCGACCTACGCGCTGACCAACGTCACGCTGCCCTACGTGCTGGCCCTGGCGAACCAGGGCACAGCCGCCGCCCTGCGCGCCGATCCGGCGCTGGCCCGCGGGGTGAACGTCGCCGCCGGCCGGCTGGTGCACGCCGGCGTGGCCGAGGCGCACGGGCTGCCCTCCGTCCCGTGGACGGAGGTGCTGTCCTGACGGCGGCCCCGCCGAAGACCGCACCCGGCGTCGACCGGATCGTCACCGGCTACCTCGACCACCTGCTCGTCGAGCGCGGCCTGGCGGCCAACACCATCTCCTCCTACCGCCGCGACCTGCGCCGCTACGCCGAGTTCCTCGACGCCGCCGGGGTGCGCGGCCTGGGCGAGGTGGCCGACAGCGATGTCGCGGCCTTCCTCACCGCCCTCCGGCAGGGCGACGACGACCACCCGCCGCTGTCGGCCACGTCGGCGGCGCGCGCGGTGGTCGCCGTCCGTGGGCTGCACCGCTTCGCCCTGCTCGACGGACTCGTCAGCGACGACGTCGCCGCCGAGGTGAAACCGCCCGCGCCGGCCCGGCGGCTGCCCAAGGCCATCCCGGTGGAGTCGATCGAGGCGCTGATCGCCGCCGCGGGCGCCGTGGAGGGGCCGCGAGGGCTGCGGGACCGCGCGCTGCTGGAGCTGCTCTACGGCACCGGCGCCCGCATCTCCGAGGCCGTGGGGCTGGCTGTCGACGACATCGACCCCGCCTCGGCGGCGGTCCGGCTGGCCGGCAAGGGCGGCAAGGAGCGCGTCGTCCCGGTCGGCAGCTACGCCGTCCGGGCCGTGGAGGAGTACCTGGTGCGGGCCCGCCCGGCGCTGGCCGCCCAGGGGCGCGCCGGGCAGAGCCGACCAGGTGCTGGGGGCGCCCTGTTCCTCAACGCCCGCGGCGGCCCGCTGACCCGGCAGAGCGCCTGGTCGATCCTCCGTGCGGCCGCCGAGCGCGCCGGTCTGACCGCCGAGGTGTCGCCGCACATCCTGCGGCACTCCTTCGCCACCCACCTGCTCGACGGCGGGGCCGACGTCCGGGTGGTCCAGGAGCTGCTCGGCCACGCCTCGGTGACCACCACGCAGGTGTACACGCTGGTCACCGTCGAGCGGCTGCGCGAGGTGTACGCGACCAGCCACCCCCGCGCGCTGCGCTGACGGGCGC
>JAOPUQ010000115.1 GCA_025963425.1 Modestobacter sp.
CATGTCCTCGACCGTGGCGATCGAGACACCGGAGGTGCCGACCTTGCCGTAGACGTCCGGGCGCGGGTCGGGGTCGCGGCCGTAGAGGGTGACCGAGTCGAACGCGGTCGACAGCCGGGTGGCCTCGTTGCCGGCCGACAGCAGCTGGAAGCGCCGGTTGGTCCGGAACGCATCGCCCTCGCCGGCGAACATCCGGGCCGGCGCCTCGCCCTGCCGCTTGAACGGGAAGACCCCGGCGGTGAAGGGGAAGAAGCCCGGCAGGTTCTCCCGGCGCAGCCAGGTCAGCAGGTCCGCGGCGTCGGTCGTGCGCGGCAGCGCCACCCGGCGGACCGGGTTGCCGCTCAGCGTCGTCCGGGTCAGCGGCGTGTGGATCTCCTTGCCGCGCACGGTGTAGACCAGCTCGTCGCCGGAGTACTCCTCGACCCGGGCCGGCCACTGGTCGAGCTGGTCGCGCACCGCGGGGAGGAGCTCGCCCTCGACCCCGTGCAGCAGGTCCCGGACCCGGCCGGCGGCCGGGTCCTCGCCCAGCAGCTCGGCGGCGGTGGTCAGGTGCTGACGCCGGCGGACGACGTCGGCCTGCTGCGCGGTGGTCCGGTGGTAGCCGCGGACGGCGTCGGCCACATCGGCCAGGTACCGCGCCCGCGACGACGGGACGACGCTGGTCAGCCCGGTGGAGGCGCGGACGTCGACCCGCGGGAGGACGCCGCTGCCGACCGGCAGGCCCTTGTCGCCCAGCAGCGCCTTCAGCTCCTGGAAGAGGGCGGTGACCCCGTCGTCGTTGAACCGGGCGGCGGAGGTGCCGAAGACCGGCATCTGCTCCCACGGGGTGCCGAAGGCCTCCCGGTTGCGGACCATCTGCCGGGCGACGTCGCGGCGGGCGTCCTCGGCGCCCCGGCGCTCGAACTTGTTCACCGCGACGACGTCGGCGAAGTCCAGCATGTCGATCTTCTCGAGCTGCGAGGCGGCACCGAACTCCGGGGTCATGACGTACAGCGAGACGTCGCTGAAGGGCAGGATCGCGGCGTCGCCCTGGCCGATGCCCGGGGTCTCCACGAGGACCAGGTCGTAGCCGGCGGCCTTGACCGCGGCGATGACGTCGTCGAGGTGCTCGGGCACCTGGGCGCCGGCGGTGCGGGTGGCCAGGGAGCGGAAGAACGTCTGGTCGCGGTTGCCGGTCTCCAGCGCGTTCATCCGGATCCGGTCGCCCAGCAGGGCCCCGCCACCGCGGCGGCGGGTCGGGTCCACCGCCAGGACGGCGATGCGGAGCTTGTCCTCGGAGTCCAGCCGCAGCCGGCGCAGCAGCTCGTCGGTGAGCGAGGACTTGCCCGACCCGCCGGTGCCGGTGATGCCGAGGACGGGCACGGTGCGCAGCGCGGCGGCCGCGGTGACCCGCTGGGCCAGCTCGGGGGAGCGGCCGGCCTCCAGGACGGTGATGGCCCGCGCCAGTGCCGCCGGGTCGCCGCTGGTGAGCGCGTCGACGTCCGGTCCCTGCGCGGCGAGGTCGACGTCGCAGGCGGCGATCAGCTCGTTGATCATCCCGGGCAGGCCGAGGCGCTGACCGTCCTCGGGGGCGAAGATGCGCACCCCGCGGGAGCGCAGCAGGGCGATCTCCTCGGGCACGATCACGCCGCCACCACCGCCGAAGACCTGCACGTGGCCGGCACCCTGGCGGGCGAGCTCCTCGACCAGGTAGGTGAAGTACTCGACGTGCCCACCCTGGTAGGACGACAGCGCGACGCCCTGCGCGTCCTCCTCCAGTGCCGCCCGGACGACGGTCTGCACGCTGCGGTCGTGGCCCAGGTGCACCACCTCCGCGCCCTGGCTCTGCAGCAGCCGCCGCATCACGTTGATGGCCGCGTCGTGCCCGTCGAAGAGGCTGGCCGCGGTCACGAAGCGGACCGGGTTCGTGGGGACGTGCAGGGCGGCCATGGGTGCTCCTGACGGCGGTGAGGCCGGATACGTGGACGTCCAAGCACCGTACCCGGCAGATCGTTGGACGTCCACGTATCCGGATCGACGACTGCTGCGCGCGAGCCTCGGCGAGGTCGTCGACCGGCTGGCCCCCGCCGATGTGCCCGGCGCCCGGACCGGCCGGACCCCGCCCTCAGCGCTGCGGCGGGACGTCGCCCTCCAGGGCGATCTCCTCGCGCCGCAGCCGGTCGGTGACCGTCTCGTCCTCCGTGACCCAGGACGTCGCCAGCCGGACCCGCTCGGCCGGCGCCCGCTCCACGGTGACCACCGGCCGGTCGCTGTAGAGGGTGACCCATCCGGTGCCCCGGTCGGCATCCGCGGAGGTCGTGGGGTCGGCGGCCGCCGCCGTGCCCTCGCTCCCGCGCAGCGGCAGGTACTCGATCCGGGCCACCTGCCGGGTCACCGTCACCGGCACCATGACCTCCTCGGTCACCGTGTCCACCCGCAGCACCGCCCGGGCCCACGGCTCGCGCACCATGTCGACCCGCAGCCGCTCCTCCGAGCGGGTCATCGAGCCCTCGCCGCTCTCGCCGCCCTCGCCGCCACGGCCGTCACCGCCGACCACGTCGGGCCCATCGCCGCCGCCGGCGTAGTGCCGTCGGAGGGTCTCCTCCTCGGCCGGGCTGAGCCGGTCGGGGGCCGCCGGCCGGGGCGCGCTGCGCACCGCCTCGGCGGGCACGGTCAGCCGGAGCCGGCCGCCGGTCGACCGGGCGCCGGCGATCGGCGCGACGATGGCGATGTCGGCGGAGTCGGGCGCGGCGTGCAGGCCGTCGGTCAGGCCGACCCAGGTGGGCTCCCCGGTCACGTCGTCCAGGAAGACCGCGGTGACGGTCCCGAGAGCCGTGCCGTCGCGGTCCTCGGCGATCGCCCCGATGACAGGGGGCAGAGCAGGCTCACTGGGCATGCCTCTGGATGTTCCGAAACCGGCTGCTCTACACATGGCGACCGCGTGTCGGGCGCGCTCGTCGAGCCGGACGACGACGGGCGTAACGTCCTCCGACCGTGTCTCAGACCTCCTCAGCAGAGACCACCGTCGATCCCGTCCTCGCCGCGGAGCGTGCGCACCTGGTGCGCGCCGCCGACTGCCTCACCGAGATGCGCACCGCCAGCACCGCGGTCACCGACGCCGGCGTCGACGCCTGGGCCTCCGAGCGGCTGGGCGCCGCGCGGGCCGAGCGGCTGCGCGCCCTGGCGGACGACCGGGGCGTGCCGGCCTTCTTCGGGCGCACCGACGCCGGCCCGGCCGGTGCCGCCGAGACCTTCCACATCGGACGCCGGCACGTCCGGGACGCCGCGGGTGACCCGGTGGTCATCGACTGGCGTGCGCCGATGAGCCGGCCGTTCTACCAGGCCAGCGCCGCTGATCCGCAGGGCCTGGCGCGCCGGCGCCGGTTCGGCTTCGCCGCCGGGGAGCTGACGAGCTACGAGGACGAGGCGCTCGGCTCGGGGGAGGACGACGGCGGCGCAGGGGATCTGCTGCGCCAGGAGATCGAGCGCCCGCGCAGCGGGCCGATGCGCGACATCGTGGCCACCATCCAGCCCGACCAGGACGACATCGTGCGGGCGCCGCTCGGCGAGTCGATCTGCGTGCAGGGCGCCCCGGGCACGGGCAAGACCGCCGTCGGGCTGCACCGGGCGGCCTACCTGCTCTACACGCACGGCGGCCAGCTGGCCCGCACCGGTGTGCTGGTCATCGGCCCCAACCGGGCGTTCCTGCGCTACATCGAGCAGGTGCTCCCCGCCCTCGGCGAGATCGACGTCGACCAGGCCACGGTCGCCGACCTGACCGCCCGGGTGCCGGTCCGGGCGGTCGACGAGCCGGTGGCCGCCGTCCTCAAGGGCGACGTCCGGATGGCGGAGGTGCTGCGCCGGGCGCTGTGGGGCGGGGTGACCAAGCCGACCGACTCGGTCCAGGTGACGCTGGCGGGGCGGAAGTACCGGGTGTCCGAGCAGCGGCTGCGGCGTTACGTCGACGACCTGCGGCGGGCCGGCACCGGGTCGGCCGACGACCAGCAGGTCGTGCACTACGCCGCCGGCCGGGAGCGGCTGGCGATGGCGGTGGCGGAGGACGCCCGGCGGCAGAAGGAGGCGGGCGGGGGCAGCCCGACCGATGCCGAGACCCGGAAGACCGCCCGAAGCCGGGAGGTGCGGGCGTTCTGCGACGCGGTGTGGCCCGCGGTGGACGCCGCGGCGCTGGTCGCCGGCCTGTTCAGCGACCCCGGCCGGCTGGCCCGGGCCGCCCAGGGCGTGCTGACCGAGGCCGAGCAGGAGCTGCTGCGCTGGCCGGTGCCGCCACGGTCGGTGCGCAGCGCGCGCTGGACCGACGCCGACGCGGTGCTGGTCGACGAGGTGGCCGGGATGCTCGAGCGCACCGCCGGCTACGGACACGTCGTCGTGGACGAGGCGCAGGACCTCTCGCGCATGCAGTGCCGCGCGGTGGCCCGCCGGCTCGCCGCCGGGTCGCTGACCGTGCTGGGCGACCTGGCCCAGGCGACCAGCCCCTGGTCGGCCGCCGACTGGTCGCAGACGCTGCGCGGGCTGGGCCGCCCGGACACCACCGTCCGGCCGCTCACCCGGGGGTACCGGGTGCCCGGTGAGGTGCTCGACTTCGCCAACCGGCTGCTGCCGCTCATCGCCCCCGGGCTGCCGGCGGCCACCGCGGCACGCCGCGACCCCGGCGCGCTCCGGCTGGCGCCGGTGTCGGCACTGGCCGGGCCGCTGGCCGACGTCGTCCGCGAGCTGTCCGCCACCGAGGGCTCGACCGGAGTGGTGTGCGCCGACGGCGCGGTGGTCGAGGTGGTCGGCATGCTCACCGCGGCCGGCCTGGACATCGCCGCGCTGACCGACGACGGCGACGCGCCGGGCCGGGTCTCCGTCGTCCCGGCCGGGCTGGTCAAGGGGCTGGAGTTCGACCACGTCGTGGTGGTGGAGCCGGCGGCGATCGTGGCCGCCGAGCCGCGCGGCCTGCACCGGCTCTACGTGGTGCTCACCCGGGCGGTCAGCAGCCTGGTCGTGCTGCACCGCGGCGAACTGCCGGAGCTGCTGGCCGATCCGGGACCGGCGCGCTGACGAGCCGGGACGGCGCGGGCCAACGCAGCGCTGACCTGGCGTATCTCGACAGTGACGACCACGGCGCGGACCCACCTCCACGGTCACCAGTGTCGGAGCCCGTCTGGTGCAGACG
>JAOPUQ010000121.1 GCA_025963425.1 Modestobacter sp.
CGGCGAGCGTCCGCAGGAGCTCGCGGCCGAACCCGCTCCCGCGGTGCTCGGGCCGCACGTAGAGGTCTTCCAGGTAGATGCCGTGCGTGCCCCGCCAGGTGGAGAAGTTCAGGAACCAGACCGCGAACCCGGCGACCGTCCCGCCGTCGGTCTCGGCGACGTGGCCGAACAGCGCCGGCGCCTCGCCGAACAGCGCGCCGTGCAGCTCCTGCTCGGTCATCGCGGCCTCGTGCTCGGCCTTCTCGTAGGCGGCCAGCTCGCGCACCATGCCCAGTACCAGCGGCACGTCGGCGGGCACCATCGGCCGCACCGTCACGACAGGACCTCTTTCAGTCGGGCCGGCACCAACCGTGCCAGCGGCGTCACCACCGGCATCACCAGGGGCGAGGCCAGGTAGCCGTAGGCCAGCAGGCACCCGGTCAGCCGCGGCACCGTGGCCATGCCCACCGCCACCAGCACCGCCGCGGTCACCAGCCCGTAGGGCTTGCCGCTCTTCGGGCTGACCAGCGAGCGGAACGACCGGTAGCGCACCGTGCTGATCATCAGCACCCCGGGGACGACGACGATCAGCAGCACCCACAGCCGGTCCCGGCCCTGCATCTGGTCGGCGAAGGCGTAGACGCTGGCCAGCACCACGCCCGCGGCCCCGGGGCTGGGCAGCCCGGTGAAGTACCGCTTGTCCGCCGTCGGGTCGATGGTGGTGTTGAAGCGGGCCAGCCGGATCGCCGCGCACGCCACCCACAGGAAGCAGGCGATCCAGCCCAGCGGGTCGAGTTGGTCGCGGCCGTCGGAGAACAGCGCGAACGCCACCAGGGCGGGCGCCAGGCCGAAGGAGACCAGGTCGGCCAGGGAGTCGAACTGCAGCCCGAAGGGGGACACCGCGCCCACCAGCCGGGCCACCGCGCCGTCGGCGATGTCGAACACCACCGAGAGCCCGACCAGGATGCAGGCGAGCCCGTAGGAGCCGCGGAAGGCCACCAGGATCGCCCCGAAGCCGCACATCATGTTGGCGAGGGTGAACAGGCTGGGCAGCCAGGACCGGGCCCGGCGCCGCCCGCCCCGCACCGATCCGCGGACGAACTCCACAGTGGTCGTTCGCCGCATCGGCGTCGACCTCCTCAGTTGCCCGACCATCGCGCGATCACGGTCTCCCCGCCCCGCACCCGCTGGCCCTCGGTGACGGTGACCGTACAACTCGGCGGCACGAAGACGTCCATCCGGGAACCGAACTTCATCAGCCCCATCCGCTGCCCGGTCGCCAGCTGCTCACCGGTCCGTACGCGGGTGACGATCCGTCGCGCCAGCACGCCGACCACCTGCCGGAAGACGACCTGCCGGTCGCCGTCCCGCAGCCAGATCTCACTGCGCTCGTTGCGGTGCGCGCTCTCCTTGCGGTAGGCCGCCAGGAAGCTGCCCGGCCGGTAGCTGGTCGACGTGACCTGGCCCCGGTAGGGGGAGCGGTTGACGTGCACGTCGACGACGGACAGGAAGATGCTGATCTGCTGCCAGTCGCCGTCCGGGGCCACGTCCGGCTGCGGTTCGCCGGCCACCATGACCACGCCGTCGGCGGGGGCGAGCACGTCCTCGGACGCCGGCGGCTCGCGGTCGCACCGCCGGTCGGGGTCGCGGAAGAACAGCGCCATGTAGGCCGACAGTGCGATCCAGGGCCAGCTCGCCAGCTGCAGCCCGCGCCGGCCGGTGAGCCGACCGAGGGCCGCGAACGCGGTCGCAGGTGCCAGCGGGACGGCGAGGAAGGGCCAGCCGGCCCGGTCGATGTGCATCGCATGCCGAGGTTACCGGGGCAGGGCCCGCCGGGGCCCGGCGGGAACCGATCGCCCGGTCAGGACGAGGCGTGCGCGCTGCTGGCCCCACCGGAGCTGCGCCGGTTGCGCATCGGCCCGCCGTACCAGTCCAGGCACACCACCGTGGCGTCGTCCCGCAGTGTTCCGCCGGTGGCCTGCATCACCGCCTGCCCCAGGGAGTGCACGACCTCCCGCGGGTGCAGCTCGGCGCTCGCGGCGAGGGCGGCGGCCCCGTCGAGCTCGGCGGCGTTGCGTTCCTGCATGCCATCGGTCACGAAGACGACGCGGTCACCGGGCAGCAGCTCGAAGGCCTGCAGCCGGTAGTCGGTGCCCCGCTCGACCCCGAACGGCAGGTCGATGTCCAGCTCGACCTCGGTGACCTCGCCGTCGCGCAGCCGCAGCGGGAACGGGTGCCCGGCGTTGACGATCTGGGCGGTCTCGGTGTGCAGGTCGACCCTCAGCACCTGGCCGGTGACGAACTGGCCGGGAGCGGCGTGGGCCGCCACGGCGTCGTTGGCGTTGGCCGTCTGGTCGTACAGGCCCGAGCCACGGCGGCGCTCGTTGCGCAGGCCGCCCACCAGGAGGGTCGCCAGCAGCGCGGCGGACACCTCGTGGCCGACGGCGTCAGTGATCGACACCTGCAGGGAGTCCCGGTCCAGGGCGTAGTCGAAGGTGTCCCCGCCCACCGTGGCCGCGGGCTCCATCCAGCCCGACAGGGTGAACTGCCCCGCCTCGCAGGTGAAGGCGCTGGGCAGCAGCCGGCGCTGGATCTCCGCGGCCAGCGAGAACGGCGTGGTCCGCTGCCCCCACTCGAACAGGTCGGTGTGCCGGCGGTTGGCGATGATCACGTAGGCCAGCGCGTGGCCTGCGGCGGCGATGTCGGCCATCATCTGCGAGTCGGGTGCCTCGCGCAGCACCAGCTCCAGCACGCCCATGGCGTCGCCGCGGTCGGTGACCGGTACCACCACGTGAACGCCGTCGTCCGCGGAGACCAGCTCGGCCTGCTGGGTGCGCAGCACCCGGCCGTACAGGGTGCCCTCCAGCGGCATGGCGTGCGCGTGCTCGCTACCGGCGGACCGGGCACCGTGCGGCGGCGGGGTCGCCGTCCCCAGCCGGACGAGGGCGTGACCGCTGAAGTCCGCGATCAGGAACGACACCGCACGGGCGCCGGAGAGGGCGGCGAGCTGGTCGGCGACGGCCGCCACGGCGTCGATGGGCGCGGCAGCCTCCACTCGCTCGAGCAACGAGCGCAGGTCGAAGCTGGGGCTCACGGGACGGCATCTCCTGCGGTGGGGCGGGCCTGCCGCGGGGTTCCGGCCGCAGGAACGACACTGCCGGGCCGCCCCTGAGGACGGCCCGGCAGGTTGATCGGGGAGGGCTCAGGCGGCTGCCTTGGTCTCCCAGAAGATCGCGTCGATCTGGGCGATGTAGTCCAGCAGCTTCTGGCCCTCGGCGGGGTCCATGCTGCCCTTGCCGCCGGCTGCGCCGGCCTGCTTGGTGGCCTTGTTGAACAGCTCGTGC
>JAOPUQ010000132.1 GCA_025963425.1 Modestobacter sp.
CTGATCCGGCTGGCCGCCCGGCGCTGACCCGCACGCACGCAGCACGGCCTCGGTGGGAGCCCACCGGGGCCGTCGTGTGTCCGGGCCGCCTTCTCAGTCGGCCGAGCGGCGCGCCTTGAGCTCGTGCGGCAGGGCGAACACCAGTCGCTCCTCGGCGGCCTTGACGGTCTCCACGTCCGGGTAGCCGCGCTCGGCGAGCCAGTCCAGCACCTCCGACACCAGGACCTCCGGCACGGACGCGCCACTGGTCACCCCGACCGTGCCGACCCCGGCGAGCCAGGCCTCGTCGATCTCGCTGGCGAAATCGACGAGGTGGGAGTCGCGGGCACCGGCCTCCAGCGCCACCTCGACCAGCCGCACCGAGTTCGACGAGTTGGTCGACCCGACGACCAGGACCAGATCGCACTCGCCGGCCATCTGCTTGACGGCCTGCTGCCGGTTCTGGGTGGCGTAGCAGATGTCGTCGCTGGGCGGGCTCTGCAGCCCGGGGAAGCGGCTCTTCAGCGAGTCGACCGTCGCCAGTGTCTCGTCGACCGACAGGGTGGTCTGGGAGAGCCAGACGACCTTCTCCGGGTCGCGGACCTGGACGTTGGCGATGTCCTCGGCACCGTCGACGAGCTGGATGTGCTCCGGCGCCTCACCGGCGGTGCCCTCGACCTCCTCGTGCCCGCGGTGGCCGATCAGCAGGATGTCGTAGTCGTCCTTGGCGAAGCGCTTGGCCTCCATGTGCACCTTGCTGACCAGCGGGCAGGTCGCGTCGATGGTCTTCAGCGACCGCTCCCGAGCCTGCTCGTGCACCGCCGGGGACACCCCGTGGGCACTGAAGACGACGACCGCGCCCTCGGGCACCTCGTCGGTCTCGTCGACGAAGATCGCACCCCTGCGCTCCAGCGTGGCCACCACGTGCTTGTTGTGGACGATCTGCTTGCGGACGTAGACCGGCGCACCGTGGATCTCCAGCGCCCGCTCGACCGCGACCACCGCCCGGTCCACCCCCGCGCAGTAGCCCCGGGGGTCGGCGAGCAGGACGCGTCCGCGCGGATCAGCCATGGGCCCCATGGTAGGTGGGGGACCGCGGGGCGCCCGCGATCTGCCGGTCGAGTGCGCCGGGACCGGTGACGTGCGTCCCACCTGCGCGCCTGCGGGGCCTCCCGCGCGCGGTCAGGCTGCCGGTCGGCCCGCCGTACGGCACTCTGGGGTCATGGCTCGAGAGATCCCCGAGGCCGTCCGGGCTGCGGCCGGACTGGCCGCCACTGTCCTGGACGAGGCCCGCAAGCTGCCCGCGACCCTTCCCGCGCTGCCGGTGAGGCTGCTCGGGCTGGCGATGCAGACCTCCCTGCGCCTGCAACAGCACTACTCCGGGCTCGTCGCCCGCGGCGACGAGCTGCTCACCGGACTCCGAGGTGCGCGCGAACCCGGCATGGCCACCTTCGACGAGGACGAGCTCCCGGTGACCGCCCCCGGCGACCGGCCCGCGCATCGCAGCTCGGCCTTCGACCGGGTCGTCGATCACGTCGAGGACCCGGCCGACGACCTGACCGTCGAGCTCAGCGACGAGATCGTGGACCTCGGGGACGCGACGGCCGACGACGAGGTCGTCGACGTGGTGGTGGCGGCGGCCATCGAGGGGCTGGCCGACGACGCCGCGGACGACGCGCCGCTGGCCGACGTCATCGCCTTGGACACGCCGACGGTAGAGGGCGAGGGCCTCAGCGACGCCGAGGTGGCCGAGCTGCCCGCCGACCCGCCTGCCGACGTCGTGACCGAGGCGGTCGACGAGCTGGCCGCCGAGGTGGACGCCGAGCTCGCCGCCGAGCTGCCGGAGTCGATCGCCGACGAGGTGGCCGACGACCTGGCCGCCGACACCGTCGCGACCGCCGCCGACGAGGAGATCGCCGAGGCCGCTCCTGCCGACGCGCCCCCCGCGGACGTGGTGGCCCTCGACGACGGGACGCCCGACGAGGCGCCGGAGGACGTGGCGACCCTGGACGAGGCGACGCCGGACGTCGTCGCCCTGGACGAGGCCGCGGCCGAGATGGTGGACCTGGGCACCGTGGAGCCGGTCGTCGCGCAGCCGGACGTGGCGGGGGCCGACGTCCTCCCCGGGGTGACGGGGGCCAATGTGACGGCCGCCGACGAGACCTCCGCGGCGCCGGAGACGGTCAGCGACGAGCCCGAGGGCGGCAGCGACCGCGCGGGCGCGCGAGCCGCCGGAACCCCGCCGGTGGAGGGCTACGACGGCTTCAGCATCCCGACGCTGCGCGGCCGGCTGCGCACCTTCGACGCCGAGCGGGTCAACGAGCTGCTGGACTACGAGCGGGCCACCCGCGACCGTGCGCCGTACGTGACGATGCTGTCCAACCGCCTGGCCAAGCTCACCGCGCCGTCCGCCTGACCCCGGGGCAGGCGGTGCGCGACCGGCACCTGGCAGGCTCGGGCACGTGACCAGCCCGTCCTCGCCCGAGTCGCCGTGGCCGGTGCGCACCGTGGCCCGCAAGGTCGCCGAGTGGATCGGCCGGCTGGGCGAGGTGTGGGTCGAGGGACAGGTGGCCCAGCTGTCCCGCCGGGGCAACGCCGCCACGGTGTTCCTGACCCTGCGCGACCCGGCGGCCGACCTCTCGGTACCGGTGACCTGCCATCGTGACGTCGCCGACCGCCCGGGCCTGGTCCTCACCGAGGGCGCCCGGGTCATCGTCCGCGCCCGCCCGGACTACTACGTGGCCCGCGGCTCGTTCAGCCTGCGGGCCACCGAGATCCGCGCCGTCGGCCTGGGCGAGCTGCTGGCCCGGATCGAGCGGATCCGCCAGCTGCTGGCCGCCGAGGGGCTCTTCGACGCCACCCGCAAGCGGCCGCTGCCCTTCGCCCCGGCCGTCGTCGGGGTGATCACCGGGCGGGACAGCGCCGCTGAACGCGACGTCCTGGTCACCGCCCGGCGGCGCTGGCCGGCGGTCCGCTTCGCGATGCACAACTGCGCCGTCCAGGGGCCGACCGCCGCCGCCGGCGTCATCGACGGGCTCCGCCGGCTGGACGCCGACCCGACGGTCGAGGTGATCGTGATCGCCCGCGGCGGCGGATCCGTGGAGGACCTGCTGCCCTTCTCCGACGAGGGGCTCGTACGGGCCATCGCAGCCACCCGCACCCCGGTGGTCACCGCCGTCGGCCACGAGACCGACACCACCCTGGTCGACCACGTCGCCGACGTCCGCGCCGCCACCCCCACCGACGCCGCACACCGCGTGGTGCCCGAGATCGGTGAGCAGCGCCGGCTGGTCGACGGGCTGCGCGCCCGGGCCCGCTCGCTGATGAGCGGCCGGCTGGAGCAGCAGGAGCGCTGGCTGGAGTCGGTGCGCTCCCGCCCGGTGCTCGCCGAGCCGCAGCGGCTGCTGGCCGGCCGGGCCGACGACGTCCTCGCCCTGCGCGGGCGCGCCACCCGCACCCTCACCCACCGGGTCGACACCGCCGAACGGGACCTCGAGCACGCCCGCGCCCGGGTGGCGGCCCTCTCCCCCGCCGCGACCCTGCAGCGCGGCTACGCGGTGCTGCAGCGGGCCGACGGCGCGCTGGTCCGCGACCCGGCCGAGGTCGCCGACGACGAGCGGCTGCTGGTCCGCGTCGCCGGCGGGAGGCTGCCGGTCCGCGTCGACCGGACCCCGACCGGGGAGGATGGGTCCCCGTGACCGACACCCCGAGCCCGGAGACCGCCCCGGAGCCGACGCAGACCTACGAGCAGGCGCGCGAGGAGCTCGCCGACGTGGTGCGCCGGCTGGAGGCCGGCGGGCTCACCCTCGAGGAGTCGCTGTCGCTGTGGGAGCGCGGCGAGGCGCTCGCCGAGCTGTGCCAGCACTGGCTGGACCGGGCCCGCGAGCGGCTGGCCGCCGCGCAGCCCGCCGACCCCACGGACTGACCCGCCGACGCAGAAATGGCCATCTCTGCGGCCGTCAGGGAGCGCGGTAGGGGCCGACGGCGCCCGCCAGCGTCTCCAGCTCCTGCTCCGATGCGGACCCGGTGACCAGCAGCGTCGCCGTCCCCTCGGTGCGGGTGAGCGCCGTCTCGCCGCGCCCGGTGGTCAGCCGCTGCCACGGCACGCCGTCCACCTGCGCGGTGCCCTCGGCGGTCGCGTCGTCCAGGACGTCGGTGAGCGCGTCGACCTCGGCGTCGTCGCTGACCACGTAGCCGGCGTACTCCCCCTCGGGGGTGTACCAGCCGATCTGCAGCGTCACCGGGTCGCCGGGATTGCTCGCCGCGCCGGCGTCGGTGCGCACGCTCGTCGGCTGCCACCCGGCCGACAGCCCCTGCGGGACCAGCAGCGGGTAGTCCGCCCGCTGCGACGCCAGGAACACCGAGCTGTCGATCTGCACCGGCCGCACCGACTCGTCGGGCTGGCGCAGCTGGGTCCACCAGACCATCACGAGGATGAGCACGGTCAGCGGCAGCAGCGACCAGACCATGTTGCGGGCGGTGAACTTCAGCGCCCGCACCTCGGCCGGGGAGAGCTTCTGCGAGCCGGCGGACGGCGCGGCCCCGGCCTCGGCGGCCGGGGGCACGACGGGCGGGTGCTGCTCGTCGGGACGGGAACTGCGCGGGCCGGGTTGTGCCATGCCCCCTAGGATCGCAGCACAGCTCCCCCACCCCGTCGGCCAGCGTCGGACGGTGGTCGTCCGAGGAGGTCCGCTTGTCCCTTCCCCTGCCCGAGAGCCCGATGCCCGGCACCGCCACCCCCGGGACCGCCTGGTCCGGCGGTGACCGGCCGGCCCCCGACCGCAACCTTGCGATGGAGCTGGTCCGGGTCACCGAGGCCGCCGCGATGGCCGCCGGCCGGTGGGTCGGCCGCGGCGACAAGAACGGCGGGGACGGCGCGGCGGTCGACGCCATGCGGGCCCTGATCGGCACCGTCAGCATGCGCGGCGTCGTCGTCATCGGGGAGGGCGAGAAGGACGAGGCCCCGATGCTCTACAACGGCGAAGAGGTCGGCGACGGCCAGGGCGCGGAGTGCGACGTCGCCGTCGACCCGATCGACGGCACCACCCTGATGGCCAAGGGCATGCCCAACGCGATCGCGGTCATGGCCGTCGCCGACCGGGGCGCCATGTACGACCCCTCGGCGGTCTTCTACATGGACAAGATCGCCACCGGCCCCGCCGCGGCCGACGCCATCGACATCACCGCCCCGGTGGGCGAGAACATCCGCCGGGTGGCGAAGGCCAAGCGCAGCTCGGTCGGCGACGTGACGGTCTGCATCCTGGACCGGCCGCGTCACGAGCAGCTGGTCCAGGAGGTGCGCGAGGCCGGCGCCCGGATCAAGTTCATCACCGACGGTGACGTCGCCGGCGCGATCGCCGCGGCCCGGGAGGGCACCGGCGTCGACCTGCTGATGGGTATCGGCGGCACGCCGGAGGGGATCATCACCGCCTGCGCCCTCAAGTGCATGGGCGGTGCGCTGCAGGGCCGGTTGTGGCCGCGCAACGACGAGGAGCGGCAGAAGGCCCTCGACGCCGGGCACGACCTCGACCGCGTGCTCGACATCGACGACCTGGTCTCCGGTGACGTGTTCTTCGTGGCCACCGGCATCACCGACGGCGAACTGCTCCGTGGCGTGCAGTACCGGTCGGGTGGCTGCACCACGCAGTCGCTGGTCATGCGCTCGCGGTCGGGCACCATCCGCTCGATCGAGAGCCTGCACTCGCTGCAGAAGCTCAGCCAGTACTCCGCCGTCCCGTTCGGGCTGGACGACTGACCTCCGCTGACCCACCTGCCCGTCGGGCCGGTGGGTCAGCGCGGCGGTGGCGGAGGCGGCCGCCGGGCGGCGAACCGGTCGAGCACGGCGCGCCAGGGTCGCGGGTCCTCACCGGGGGTCAGGCTGGGCAGCCTGAGGTCACCGAAGACGGTCCAGACGCGGACGACGACCCGCGGGGTGCCCGCCAGCCGCGGCGCCGGGGCCAGCTGGGTCTTGCGGTCGCCGAACACCGTCCAGCCCTCGATCTCCGCGGCGACGCCTTCGCCGACCACCACCTCGACGTCGCCGAAGACGGTGCTCACCCGCTCGGGGACCCCGGCGCTGGGCACGAGCCGGACGTCGCCGACGACGCTGCTGACCGCACCGGCCTGCGCCGGCTCCCCCACCTCTCGACCGGCGCCGGGCCGGGCGCGCCGAGCTGCACGGTGGTTCCCCGGCCGGCAGGTCGGCGAGCAGCCCCGCGAGGTCGGCGGTGGTGGTCGCGGCGTAGGCGGCCTGCATCCGCTCGCTGAACTCGTCCAGGTCGATCCGGCCCTCGCCCACCGCGGTCTGCGGCCGGCTCACCACGGCCTCCCGCTCGGCGTCGGAGGCTCGGACGACGGGGCGGCCGGGGACGCCGGAGCTCACCCGCCGAGTCTGCCGCACCCTGCCCGCGCGGTGCCCTCCGCGACGCTCGTCTACGGTCGGCGGCGATCGACAGACACCACCACACCGGGAGCGCACCGTGGCCACCGAGCCGGAGTACCGCGTCGAGCACGACTCCATGGGAGAGGTCCGGGTCCCCGCGTGGGCCAAGTGGCGGGCCCAGACCCAACGCGCGGTCGAGAACTTCCCCATCTCGGGCACCCCGATCGAGCGGGAGCTCATCGGCGCCCTGGCGTCCATCAAGGGTGCCGCAGCCACGGTGAACGCCTCCCTCGGCGTCCTGCCGCAGGAGATCGCCGACGCCGTGCACACGGCGGCCCAGACCGTGGCCCGCGGCGACTGGGACGACCACTTCCCGATCGACGTCTTCCAGACCGGCTCGGGCACGTCGAGCAACATGAACACCAACGAGGTGATCGCCACCATCGCCACCGAGGCGCTCGGCTCCCCGGTGCACCCCAACGACCACGTCAACGCCTCGCAGTCCTCCAACGACGTGTTCCCGTCCGCGATCCACGTCGCCGCGACCCGGGCGATCGTGCGCGACCTGATCCCGGCGCTCCAGCACCTGGAGGCCTCGCTGTCGCGCAAGGCCGAGGAGTTCGCCGACGTCGTCAAGAGCGGCCGCACGCACCTGATGGATGCCACCCCGGTGACCCTCGGGCAGGAGTTCGGCGGCTACGCAGCGGCGGTCCGCTACGGCGTCGAGCGGCTGCGGTCCTCCCTTCCCCGCATCGGGGAGCTGCCACTGGGCGGCACCGCGGTCGGCACCGGCATCAACACCCCGCCCGGGTTCGCCGCCGCGATCATCGAGAAGCTGGCCGCGGACCTGGACCTGCCGCTGTCGGAGGCCCGCGACCACTTCGAGGCGCAGAGCTCCCGCGACGCCCTCGTCGAGGGTTCGGGCCAGCTGAAGACGATCGCCGTCGGCCTGGTGAAGATCGCCAACGACCTGCGCTGGATGGGCTCGGGGCCGCGCACCGGCCTCGGCGAGATCGCCCTGCCCGACCTGCAGCCGGGCAGCTCGATCATGCCGGGCAAGGTGAACCCGGTCATCCCCGAGGCCACGATCCAGGTCGCCGCCCAGGTGATCGGCAACGACGCCGCGGTGACCTTCGCCGGCACGACGGGCTCCTTCGAGCTGAACGTGACGCTGCCGCTGATGGCGCGCAACGTCCTGGAGTCGATCCGGCTGCTGGCCAACGTCAGCCGGCTGCTGGCCGACCGCTGCGTCGACGGGATCACCGCCAACGTCGAGCGGTGCCGGGAGCTGGCCGAGTCCTCCCCCTCGATCGTGACGCCGCTGAACAAGTACATCGGCTACGAGGAGGCAGCCATCGTCGCCAAGCAGTCGCTCAAGGAGCAGAAGACGATCCGCCAGGTCGTGGTCGAGCGGGGCTACGTCGAGGCCGGGAAGCTCACCGAGCAGCAGCTCGACGACGCCCTCGACGTCCTGTCCATGACCCATCCCTGAGCCCGGGTGGAGTGTGGGGAGCGATGACATGTCACTCCCCACACTCCCGCCGGCGGCGGGGCTGTGTCGCGGCCGAGGCAGAACTGAGTAGCGTCCTCAGCTGATGAGCGAAACAGTGAGCACCGACGACGTAGCCCTGCGCTGGCCCGGCGGCGAGCTGCCGCTCAAGATCGTCCCCGCCACCGAGGGCGCCGCGGGCATCGACACCAGCAAGCTGCTGGCAACCACCGGGCAGGTGGCGCTGGACATCGGGTTCGTGAACACCGCGGCCTGCACCTCGGCGATCACCTACATCGACGGTGACGCCGGGATCCTGCGCTACCGCGGCTACCCGATCGACCAGCTGGCCGGGAAGGCCAGCTTCATCGAGGTCTCGTACCTGCTGATCTACGGCGAGCTCCCCACCGCCGACCAGCTGGCCGAGTTCGACGAGCGGCTGCGGCACCACACGCTGCTGCACGAGGACCTCAAGCAGTTCTTCAAGGGCTTCCCCCGGGACGCGCACCCGATGCCGGTGCTCTCCTCGGCGGTCAGCGCCCTGTCGACCTTCTACCAGGACTCCCTGGACCCCTTCGACGCGCGGCACGTGGAGATCTCCACGCTGCGGCTGCTGGCGAAGCTGCCGACCATCGCGGCCTACGCGTACAAGAAGTCGGTCGGCCAGCCCTTCCTGTACCCGGACAACTCCCTGGGCCTGGTGGAGAACTTCCTCCGGATGACCTTCGGGTTCCCGGCCGAGCCCTACGAGGCCGACCCGGAGCTGGTCAAGGCGCTGGACATGCTCTTCGTCCTGCACGCCGACCACGAGCAGAACTGCTCCA
>JAOPUQ010000157.1 GCA_025963425.1 Modestobacter sp.
CCAGGTGCTTGGGCAGCACCGTGACGCCGGGCTGCCGGCCCTCGTAGGCGGCCTGGTTGGTCCACAGCTCCAGCTGCGCGAGCACCTGGTTGGAGAACGAGTTGCTCATCACGAAGCTGGGGTGCCCTGTGGCGTTGCCCAGGTTCAGCAGCCGGCCCTCGGACAGCACGATGATCGTGTGGCCGTCGGCGAACCGCCACTCGTCGACCTGCGGCTTGATGTTCGTCCTGGTGACCCCCGGGGTGCGGGCCAGGCCGGCCATGTCGATCTCGTTGTCGAAGTGCCCGATGTTGCCGATGATCGCCTGGTGCTTGGTGGCGGCCAGCTGCCCGGCGGAGATGATGTCCTTGTTGCCGGTCGCGGTGACGATGATGTCGGCGATGCCGATCACGTCGTCCAGCGTGGTGACCTGGTAGCCCTCCATCGCCGCCTGCAGCGCGCAGATCGGGTCGATCTCGGTGACGATCACCCGGGCGCCCTGGCCGCGCAGCGCCTCGGCGCAGCCCTTGCCGACGTCCCCGAAGCCGCAGACGACGGCGACCTTGCCGCCGATCATCACGTCGGTCGCGCGGTTGATGCCGTCGATGAGGGAGTGCCGGCAGCCGTAGAGGTTGTCGAACTTGCTCTTGGTGACCGAGTCGTTCACGTTGATCGCCGGGAAGAGCAGCCGGCCCTCGCGGGCCAGCTCGTACAGGCGCAGGACGCCGGTGGTGGTCTCCTCGGTGACGCCCTTGATGGCCGCGCCCACCCGGGTCCAGCGCTGCGGATCGGTGGTCAGGCTCTCCCGCAGCACGTCGAGGATGACGCCGTACTCCTCGGAGTCGGCCTCGGTGGTGTCCGGAACGGCACCGTCGGCCTCGAAGCGGGTGCCCAGGTGGACCAGCAGGGTGGCGTCGCCACCGTCGTCCAGGAGCATGTTCGGACCGACCACGGCGCCGGAGTCGTCGGTGAACTCGAACAGCCGCTGGGTGCACCACCAGTACTCGGGCAGCGTCTCGCCCTTCCAGGCGAAGACCGGAACGCCGGTGGGCTCCTCGGGGGTGCCCGCGCCGACGACGATCCCCGCGGCGGCGTGGTCCTGGGTGGAGAAGATGTTGCAGCTGACCCACCGGACGTCGGCGCCCAGGGCGACGAGGGTCTCGATGAGGACCGCGGTCTGCACGGTCATGTGCAGCGACCCGGCGATGCGGGCGCCGGCCAGCGGCTGCTCGTCGCCGTACTCGGCGCGCAGCGCCATCAGGCCGGGCATCTCGTGCTCGGCGAGGGCGATCTCCTTGCGACCGAAGCCGGCCAGGGAGATGTCGGCGACCTTGTAGTCGTCGGTGGTCAGTACTCGGGTGCCGATGGTGGCGGTCATGTCGCTCCAGTGTCCGGCCCGGCCGATGCCCCGGGTCGGGGCAGGCGGGGGCAGTGCGGTCGCTGTCAGGTGAGCGAGCTGGCGAGCTCACCCATGGACGCAGCAGCCTCGCGAAGGCAACGACGAGCGCCGGCGAGGAGGTTGCGTGAGCGAGCATGCCGAGGCTTCGGCGGGGCTCGTGCCGGGTTCCAGGGTAACCGCCCGCTCCGGATCGGGCGGGCGGGCACGGGGTCAGGCGAGTGCGGTGGTGGCGCGGTAGAGCAGCGCCGGCCCGCGGGCGCTCAGCGGCGCACCGGCCGGCACGAACGCCGACTGGCCCTGGGACAGCTCGAGCTCGCCGTCGGCCGAGCCCAGCACCGCGGTGCCCTCGGCGCACAGCAGCACCTGCGGACCGGCGGTGGTGAGCACCCCCGGGTCGGTGCCCAGCTGGCAGCGGGTGAGCTCGAAGTCCTCCACCGGCACCTGGTAGCGCAGGCCCCCGGGGCCGAGGACGGGGTGCAGCACCGGCACCTTGCCGTCGGTGAAGTCCAGCACCTCGATCAGCGCAGCCAGGTCGACGTGCTTGGTGGTCAGGCCACCGCGCAGCACGTTGTCCGAGCTGGCCATGACCTCGATGCCGGCGCCGCCGAGGTAGGCGTGCAGGTTGCCGGCGGGCAGGAACACCGCCTCACCGGGGGCCAGCCGCAGGTGGTTGCACATCAGCGAGATGACCACGCCGGGGTCGCCGGGGTAGGTGTCGGCGAGGCTCGCCGCCCAGCGGTAGGTGTTGATGAACTCCGGATCGTGGGCGGCGACGAAGCTGGCGGCCCTGGTCGCGACGGCCTGCACCAGCGACTCGCGCCGCCTGGCCGACAGGGCGATCAGCTGCGGGATGGCCGCGCGCAGCCCACCCCGGGCGAGCGCGGCGATGGTCGGCTTCAGCTCCGGCAGCTGGAGCTTGGCCAGGCAGTGCAGCGACTCCTCGACCGGGCGGAAGCCGCACAGCGCCTCGACCGGGGTGATGGCCAGCAGCACCTCGGGCTTGTGGAACGGATCCTTGAACGTGCGGGTGGGGTCGTCGTGCGGGATGCCGGCGGCCTCCTCGGCGGCGAAGCCGGCCTCGGCCTGCGCCGTGGTCGGGTGCGCCTGCAGCGACAGGGGGGCGTCGGCGGCCAGCACCTTCATCAGGAAGGGCAACCGGGGGCCGAACCGCTCCCGGACCACCGCACCCAGCAGCTGGTCCGGCGCCTGCGCGATCGCCCGGTCCAGCGACCGGCCGTCGGACAGGACGCTCGGCTCGTCCGGGTGCGCACCCAGCCAGAGTTCGGCGTGCGGGAGCTCCGCCGGGGACGGCTCACCCAGGAGCTCAGGAATGACCGTGCGCGAACCCCACGGGTAATGGCGCACGGTGTTCGTCAACTGCCACATCGTCAGAGAGGTTACTGCCCCGGGCATCACCGGAGGATGGTCCACCGGTGGAGGTCAGCACCACAGTGCCTCTCACCCGGGCGGGGTGGACTCCTGCGCGGCGGCCGGGTCCGGCACGCTCCCCGGACGGCGGATGTCCGGCTCGAGGTAGATCACCCGGGCGATGGGCACCGCCTCCCGGATCCGCGCCTCCGCCTCGTCGATGGCCCGGGCGACGTCGGCCGCGGTGTCGTCGTGCCGCACCGCGATCTTGGCCGCGACCAGCAGCTCCTCGGGGCCCAGGTGCTGGGTGCGCATGTGGATGACCGAAGCACCGCCGTCCTCCAGTGCCGCCACGATGCGCCGCTGCGCGTCCGGGATGGCGGACTCGCCGATGAGCAGGCTCTTGGTCTCGATGGCCAGGATCACCGCGATGACGACCAGCAGCACACCGATGGCGACCGTGCCCAGGCCGTCGAAGACGCCGTTGCCGGTGACCGTGGACAGTCCGACGCCCAGCAGGGCGAGCACCAGGCCGAGCAGCGCGCCGGTGTCCTCCAGCAGCACGACCGGCAGCTCCGGGGCCCGGGCGTGCCGGATGAAGCCCCAGTAGCTCTCGCCGGGCTGGCGGACGGCGTTGGTCTCCTTCACCGCGGTGCGCAGCGAGAAGGACTCCAGCCCGATGGCCACGAGCAGTACGCCGATCGCCCAGGCCGGCGAGGTCAGCTCCCCGGGGTGCTGCAGCTTGTGCACGCCCTCGTAGATGGCGAACAGGCCACCGACGCTGAACAGCACGATCGCGACGATGAAGCTGTAGATGTAGCGGTCCCGGCCGAAGCCGAAGGGGTGCTGCGGGGTGGCCGCGCGCTGGGCGCGCTTGCCGCCGACCAGCAGCAGCACCTGGTTGCCGGAGTCGGCGACCGAGTGGATCGACTCGGCCAGCATGGACGACGCCCCGGTCACCAGGAAGGCGATGAACTTCGCGATGGCGATGCCGACGTTGGCCACCAGCGCGGCCAGGATGGCCTTGGTGCCGCCACCACCGTGCCCGCCCCCGTGGCCCCCGTGGCCCCCGCCGCCACCGTTGCCCGGGCCGCCGGGGGCGCTCGCCGTCGACGTGGTCTGTGCGCTCGCTGTGTGTTCGCTCATGACGTCCCCATCATGGGTGGAGTGCCCGCTCGTGGTCCAACGCAAGGGCCAGGTAGACGGCGCTGAAGTCGGCCACCGCGAGCTGCCGGGCCAACTGGACCAGCCGCGGGGGCCGCTCGGTCTCGCCGTCGTCGGCCAGTCTGCTCACCGGGACGTTGTGCCCGGCGGCCGTGCGCAGGACCTCCTGCAGCGCCTCGGCGGCCGACCGTGGCTCGCGCTCGTGGGCGCCGTCGTGGTCGCCGACGTCGCCGTCCCGGATCGTCAGCAGCCGCAGCCGCCGGCCGGCGTCGGCCTCCCGGTCACGGAAGAAGTCGTCCTGCCCCTCGGCCGGGGCCAGCGGCCCCCCGAGCACGGTGCGGGCGGCGACCCGCTGGTCCGGCAGCCGGAAGGTGGTGACCGGCAGGCCGGCCAGGGTGGCCAGCTGATCGGCGACCCGCTCGGCGGCGGCGCCGGCCAGCGGCCCCTCGGCGGCGATGACCGGCAGCGCGTCCAGCAGCTCCAGCGCCAGGGTCTTGGCCGGGTTGATGAAGGACTCCCGGGCCGGCCCGCACTCGGCGGCGACCTCGTCCAGCGCCGCGGCCACCAGCTCGGTGTCGGCAGTGCCCGCGGGCAGCAGTCCGAGTTCGTCGGCCAGCAGCAGCATCGGGGTGAGCAGCGACCACAGGGTCGCGTGCTGCACCCGGCTGGCCGGCAGCGGCACGTAGGGGGCCCGCGCACTGCCGCAGGCGGCGTGCAGCGGCGCGTCCTCCGCGCCGATGCCGAGCAGCGCCACGCCGCGGCGGGTCGCCTCGTAGGCCGGGGTGACGGCGTAGCGGCCGGCGCCGGTCCGGGTCGCGACCACGGCGATGTCGGAGGCACCCATCCACACCGGCAGGGCCGGGCCGGGCACCACGTCGACGGTGACCGGGCTGGCCGGCCCCAGCAGGGCACGCAGCACCGAGGCGGCCACCGCGCCCTCCCGGCGGGCGACGATCACCAGGCCCCGCGGCCGGCCGCCGGCGGTGACCCGCTCCAGCCCGGCCTCGGCGGTCAGCCGCGCGGTCTCCCGGACCTGGGCGCCGGCGCCGGCGACGGCCGGCAGCAGACCGCGGGGGTCGCGGGCACGCAGCAGGTTGAGGTCGCCGAGAACCTCCTCGGCCAGCTCCGGGGAGGTCATGCCGGTCGCTGCCTGGCCTCGTCGAGCAGCAGCACCGGGATGCCGTCGCGCACCGGGAACGCCCGGTGGCAGGTGCCGCAGACCAGCTCGGAGGCCGCCACGTCGACGGTCAGCGGGCTGTGGTGGGTGTCGGGGCAGGCCAGGATCTCCAGCAGCGCCGGGTCGATGCCCAGCGTCGCCGTCCCGCCTCGGTCGCTGCCGGTCGTCCCGGGACCGCTCATGACCGCACCATCTCCAGTACCTCGTCGCGCACGGCCGCCATCCGCGGCTCGTCCGCCGCCTCCACGTTCAGCCGCAGCAGCGGCTCGGTGTTGCTGGCCCGCAGGTTGAACCAGGCCCCGTCGGGCAGCTGCACGGTCAGCCCGTCCAGCTCGTCCAGGGTCACGCCCTCGCGGGAGCCCCACGCCTCGCGGACCGCCTCGACCCGCCCGGGGGCGTCGGCCACCGTGGAGTTGACCTCGCCCGAGGCCACGTAGCGGCTGTACTCGGCGGTCAGCTCCGACAGCGTGCGGGACTGCTCCCCCAGTGCCGCGAGCACGTGCATCGCGGCCAGCATGCCGGTGTCGGCGCGCCAGAAGTCACGGAAGTAGTAGTGCGCGGAGTGCTCCCCGCCGAAGACCGCGTCGGTGCGCGCCATCTCGGCCTTGATGAACGAGTGACCCACCCTGGTGCGCACCGGCTGACCGCCGTGCTCCCGGACGATCTCCGGTACCGCCTTCGAGGTGATCAGGTTGTGGATGATCGTGGTGCCGCGGCCCTTCGCCAGCTCCCGGACGGCGACCAGGGCGGTGACCGCCGAGGGGCTGACCGCCTCCCCGCGCTCGTCGACGATGAAGCAGCGGTCCGCGTCGCCGTCGAAGGCCAGCCCGATGTCGGCGCCGTGCTCCACCACGGCGGCCTGCAGGTCGACCAGGTTGGCCGGGTCCAGCGGGTTGGCCTCGTGGTTGGGGAAAGTCCCGTCGAGCTCGAAGTACATCGGGACGATGTCCAGCGGGAGCCCGGAGAGCACCACCGGCACGGTGAACCCGCCCATGCCGTTGCCGGCGTCGACCACGACCTTCAGCGGCCGGATGCCGGACAGGTCGACCAGCTGCCGCAGGTAGGCGGCGTACTCGGCGGCGAGGTCCCGGCTGCTGACCGAGCCGACGCGCTCGGGCCGGCGGGCGAAGACGCTGCCCTGCTCGGCCCACTCCCGGATCTGCACCAGCCCGGAGTCCTGGCCGATGGGCGCCGCACCGGCACGGCAGAGCTTGATGCCGTTGTACTGCGCCGGGTTGTGGCTGGCGGTGAACATCGCACCCGGCAGCTGCAGCGATCCGGCCGCGAAGTACAGCATGTCCGTGGAACCCAGCCCCGCCTCCACGACGTCGACCCCCCGGGCCAGCACACCCTCGGCGAAGGCCCGGGAGAGCGGGATCGAGGAGTCCCGCATGTCGTGGGCGGTGACCACGGCGGTGGCACCGGTCTCGGCGTGCACGAACTCGGCGAATGCGGCACCGATGGCCCGTGCGACGTCGGCGTCCCACTGATCGGGGACCACCCCACGCACGTCGTAGGCCTTGATGATCGACGACAGGTCGGACAACAGCTCACCCTCGCGCTCGGCCTCGCCACGGTCCGGCGACCGGCGGCGCGCTGCGACCCTATCGGCGCGACGGGCGCCCGGCGCACCGGACGCGGGAGGGAGTGACCCTCAGGGGAGGTTGGGCAGGACCCGCAGGTGCCCGCGCCGCGTGCCGCTGCCGTCGTCGGCGGGGTTGCGCTCGGGCTCGGGACGGGCGGCCTCACGGACGGCGTCGGCCAGCGCGAGCAGGTCGTCACCGGTCGGGCCGGCGTCGTCGACGTCCATCTCGTGCCGGACGACCTCCCAGCCGCGCGGGACGGTCAGCCGCTCCGCGTGGAACTCGCACAGGTCGTAGCTGTGCGGCTCCGAGTACGTCGCCAACGGACCGACGACGGCCGTCGACTCCGCGTACACGTAGGTCAGTGTCGCCGCCGCTGGTTGCGCGCAGCCGCTGCGCGAGCAGCGACGTGACTGCCTCACCACCGGGTCCTCACAGATCGGCACACTAACCGCGATTCGTCCATCTGGGGAGCAGGCACACCGGAAAACGGCAGTGCGCGTGCCGCGGGACACCTCCCGGCACGCCCTGCGGGCCGTCCCGGCCGGTCACCACCCCGTACGCTCGCACCGCGATGTCCCGCTCCCCTGCCCGCGCCCGACGCGACCGCCATGGCCGCGGCCTGCGCGGTCGCCTGGTGCCCCCCACCGTGCCGCTGTCCCGCAGCCGCGCCGAACAGTTCGACGACCTGGTGCTCGACGCGGTCGAGGACCTCGAGCGGCGCTGGGAGCGTGAGCTGGCCGGCGTCGAGTTCGCTGTCGAGGACGTGCCCTGGGTGGACCACAGCAGCCCCGACGAGGTCGTGCTGGACGCCGACGTCCTCGACGACGGCAGCGTCCCCCTGGCCCGCGTGCTGCCCGCCCACCGCGAGGACGGCCGTGAGCACCCCGCCCGGATCGTGGTCTACCGGCGGCCGCTGGAGATCCGCGCCGCCGACCGCGACGACCTCGCCGATCTGGTCCGCGACGTCGTCGTCGACCAGGTGGCGGTGCTGCTGGGCCGCGACCCGGAGGAGATCGACCCTCCGGGCTGACCCGCGCCCGGCCCGGGCGCGCAGCCGGGGGCGACGGCCCTGACCGGCGGCACCGACCGGCGGCACTGCCATGCTGCCGGGGATGAGCACGCACAACGGGCAGCCCGGACCGGGCGCGACGCTCGCCTCGGTGTCGACGGCCACGCTGACCACCTGGGTGGTCCTCGCCGTCGCGGTCGGCATCGCGCTCGGGCTGCTCGGCGCCCGGCTCGCCGGACGCCGGCGGGGCACCCGCCCGGTTTCCGCCCCGGGGGCGGTGCCGCCCGTGGACGCCCCGGCCGCGCCGGCCGTCACCGGGTCCCGCGCGGCGGTCGCGTTCGTCGACGACCTGCCCGGCTTCCTCGAGCACCCGCCGGGCACGCCGGCGCCTCCGGAGATCGTCCCCAGCGCTCGGCCGACCGCCCCCGCCCCAGCCACTGCCACACCGGCCGGCGCCACCACGGCCGCGCCGACGGCCGGGGACGCCGGGCGCCCGGCGCGCTCGTCGGTGCTGACCATGGTGGTCGCCGCGGTCGTGCTCGTCGTCCTGGCCGTGGTGGTGGCGCTGACCGCGGGCCGGGACCCGGCCGGCACCGCCTCCTCCGCGTCCGGCAGCACGGCGACGACGGGCACGACGGCGGCGGGCACCACGGCGACGGGCACCACGGCGGCGGGCACGACGGCGGCGGGGAGCGCACCGACCGGGTCGGCCGCTCCGGCGACCGCGGCCGAGACCGCCGCGGCGGCGCTGGCCTTCACCTCCGTGCCGCTCGGCAGCGACGGTGCCGCGGCGAGCATCACCTTCGGCGGCGTGGTGCTCGAGCAGCGGGCGGTCGGCCTCACCGTCACCTACCCCAGTCTGAGCCTCAGCGGCGACGGCGCGCAGGCACTGGCCCACGTGCGGCTGCCGACCTTCAACTGCCTGACCGGTGAGCCACCCGCCGACCCGGTGGCGGCCGGCTGCAGCCGGTCGCTCACCGAGTACGCCGACCTCGCCAGCCCCGCCCTCCGGGTCAGCCGGGACGGCGACCGGCTCGACGTGGTCGGCCTCTTCCCCACCTACACCCGGTCCAACGGCTCGCCGCCGGCCTACACCGGGCGGGCCTACCAGCTCACCGCCACCGTCTCCCCCGACGGCGCGGTCCGCGGCGGGGCGGCGGCGGCCACCGGCGTGGTGCGGATCGGCCTGGGCAGCGCGGTCAGCACGCCGGTCCCCGGCGTCAACGTGCTGCAGTTCGCCGACTGAGCCGGCGCCGCTCAGCGGCGGCCGAGCACCCGCAGGCCGGCCGAGGCGGTCAGCGTCACCACGGGCGAGCCGAGCTCGCGGCGCAGGCCGCCCACGTCGGAGAAGCCCCACCACGGCCAGCGGTCGCCGGAGACGGGGTCGAGCAGGGTCAGCAGCAGGGCCGCCGGCGCCCCGTTCCCCGGGACGACGGCCAGCTCCAGCGCGCCGACCGCCGCGTGCAGGCGGGCGCTGGCGCGAACGAACCGCCGCTCGGCGGCCGGCAGCCGGTCCAGCAGGGCGGGCAGCCAGCGGTCCACCCCGGCCGGGTCGGTCATGCGGACGACGTCGGCCACGGAGTCGAGCTCGTCGACCAGCCGGCGGCTGCGGGCGTTGGCCAGCGAACCGGACGGCAGGGCCGTGGCGAGGTGTCGCAGCGTGGGGTCGCCCAGGGGCAGGCCACCCAGGCGCAGGGTCCATGGGCCGCGGAGCCGGTCGAGGGACTCCAGCACGCCGTCGGCGAGCCGCCGGGCGACGTCGTCGTCGCGGGCGTACAGCCGGCTCGCCGGGCGCCCGCCGGGAACGGGCCGCACCGCATCGCCCAGCACGGTCACCGCGGTCGCCGGACCCCGACGGGAGAACGACAACAGGGCCGCCCCGTCGGGACGGCCCTGCCGGTGCTGCTCGACCACCACCGCCCGGGGGCGGCCCGAGGGGACGAGAGAGGCGGACCGCACGTTCAGCACGGCGGTCAGCCACGGCCCACGGGCGGTGACAGGAGCTGAAAGATCGGACATGAGCGGTGCCGCGGCACGGACCTCGCGGACGACGCTGGCGCGTCCGACGGCGACCCGGGTGAACACGGGAGCCAGTCGACCACACCGGTGGTGCGGGGGGACGACCCGGCCGGAGCGGCGCTGCTCCTGGCGGGGGGATCGCCGGGGGGGGTGCTGGTGTCAGCCGGCGCGACGCCGCAGGCGGCGCCGCTCACGCTCGGACAGACCGCCCCAGATGCCGAAGCGCTCGTCGTTGGCCAGGGCGTACTCCAGGCACTCGGAGCGCACCTCGCACCCGGTGCAGATCTTCTTCGCCTCGCGGGTGGAGCCGCCCTTCTCGGGGAAGAACGCCTCCGGATCGGTCTCGGCGCACAGGGCGCTCTCCTGCCAGCCCTGCTCCTCCAGGAGCCCGCCGACGAGGCCGGCGTCGAACGACACCCCGCCCTGCGGGCTGATGCCCAGCACGTCAGCCGCGTAGGCGGCCGGCGGTGAGCCTGCTGCTGCGCTCTTGTACTCGCTCAACCACGACACCTCAGCCATCACGATGCGTCCCCTCACGTCTCGTCACGGCGAGCAATCCCGGGCGGTTCCCGAGCTGCCAGCGCCTGATGACAACGTCGGAATTACACGCGTGTCGTTGAGCCGGGGTCAAGTTGAGGGGGTGTAACACCGAACCACTCGAGCCTCTCCCGTCACCTCCGGTCCCCAGAGGGTCACGATGCACCTCGACACGCCGCAACGCCCGTCAGGTTCTGCCCAGTCCGGGACACGGCTTTCGTCCATATCATGCGGCCATCCACGGGCCTGACCAGGGGCCTGCGGTGGACTTCTGCCCATCAGGCACCATGGACACGTGCAAATCGTCGTGCTGGCCGGAGGCGTCGGCGGCGCCCGTTTCCTCCGTGGGGTGCTCGCCGCGGCGCCGGGCGCCGACGTCACCGTGGTGGTGAACACAGGCGACGACGTCACGATGCACGGGCTGCGCATCTGCCCCGACCTGGACACCGTGATGTACACGCTGGGTGACGGGATCGACGAGGAACGCGGCTGGGGCCGGCGTGCTGAGAGCTGGACGGTCAAGGAGGAACTGGCCGCCTACGGTGCCGAGCCGACCTGGTTCGGGCTCGGCGACCGCGACCTCGCCACCCACCTCGTCCGCACCCGCATGCTGGACGCCGGCTACCCCCTGTCGGAGGTCACCGCGGCGCTGGCCACCCGTTGGCAGCCCGGCGTACGACTGCTGCCGATGAGTGACCAGCGGGTCGAGACCCACGTGGTGGTGACCGATCCGGGAACCGGGCGCCCACAGGCGATCCACTTCCAGGAGTGGTGGGTCCGACACCGCGCGTCACTGGCGGCCAGTGCCTTCGTCCAGGTCGGTGTGGACGACGCGCGCCCCGCCCCCGGCGTCGTCGAAGCCCTCACCAGCGCCGACGCCGTCCTCCTCGCCCCGTCGAACCCGGTGGTCTCCATCGGCACGGTGCTCGGCGTCCCCGGCATCCGCGCTGCGCTGCGCGGTGCGTCCGGCCGGGTCGTGGGCGTCTCCCCGATCGTCGGCGGCGAGGTCGTGCGCGGAATGGCCGACCGCTGCCTGCCGGTGGTCGGCGTGGAGGTCAGCGCCCAGGGCGTGGGCCGCCACTACGGCGCCCGCTCCGACGGCGGGCTGCTCGACGCCTGGCTGGTGCAGACCGGCGACGCCGCCTCCGTGCCCGGCGTCGACGTCCGCGCGGTTCCCCTGCTGATGAGCTCGCCGGAGGCGACCGAGGCACTGGCCCGGGCCGCGTTGGACGCCGCGGGTGTCTGAGCCGCCGATCGGCCTGTCCGTGCACCCGGTCGCGGGTCTGCCGGAGTTCACCCCCGGCGACGACCTCGCCGCCGCGGTGGCCGCCGCCGCCCCCTGGCTGGCCGACGGTGACGTGGTGGTGGTGACCTCCAAGGTCGTCTCCAAGGTCGAGGGCAACCTGGTCCACGTCGAGCCCGGCGCCGACCGGGAGGCGGCCCGCCAGCGCGCCATCGACGCCGAGACCGTGCGGGTGGTCGCCCGCCGCGGACCGCTGCGGATCGTCGAGACCCGGCACGGCTGGGTGGTCGCCGCGGCCGGCATCGACGCCTCCAACGTCGCCGCCGACAGCCTGGTCCTGCTGCCCGCAGACGCCGACGCGTCGGCCCGGGACCTGCGCGCCGGGCTGGCCCGGCTGCTGGGCGTGCGCGTGGGCGTCGTGGTCAGCGACACCTTCGGCCGCCCGTGGCGGGACGGCCTCACCGACGTGGCTGTCGGCGCCGCCGGGGTCCCCGCGCTGCTGGACCTCCGCGGCGAGGTCGACGCGCACGGCAACCGGCTGGAGACCACGCAGGTCGCCCTGATCGACGAGCTCGCCGCCGCGGCCGACCTGGTGAAGGGCAAGCTGGCGGGGGTGCCGGTGGCCGTCGTCCGCGGCCTGGCGCTGCCCGTCCCCGAGCACGACGACGCGGACGCCGGCGCGCGCCCGCTGGTCCGGCTGGGCGCCGGCGACCTGTTCCGGTTCGGCAGCCGTGACGTGGTGGACGGTCGCGCCCCCGCCGAGCGGATCACGCCCCGGGCCGGCGACCTCGACGCGGTCGCCGAGGCCTTCCGGGTGGCCGCCGCCGCGCTGCCGGAGTTCCCCGTCGTCCTCTCCTACGGCCGGGACACCGACGGCGGGGTCGACGTGCACCTCACCGACGCCGCCACGCAGACCACCGCGATCGCCCTGGGCGCCGTCCTGGGCGCCGTCCTGGTCCACCTGCGGGCCGAGGGCTGGGCGACCCGCTGGGAGCCGGTGAGCACGCCGGGCGCCTCCTCCCTGGTGGGCCGGCTCTGGCTGGGCGCCGACGGCGGACCGGCGGGCGGCCCCGCGCCGCTCCGCTAGCGTCGGCGCCCGTGCGGATCCGCGAGCTCGCCGTCCCCGACAGCTACGTGCTGGACCTGGTGCCGCATGGCGACGCCCGGGGCCGGTTCACCGAGTGGTACCGGGCCGATGTGCTCGCCGAGGCGGCCGGGTTCGGATTGACGCTGGCGCAGGCCAACCACAGCGTGTCGGCGCGGGGATCGCTGCGCGGGGTGCACTTCGCGCTGGTGCCGCCGGGGCAGGCGAAGTACGTGTACTGCCCGGCCGGCCGGGTGCTCGACGTGGTGGTCGACGTGCGGGTGGGCTCGCCGACGTTCGGGGTGCACGACTCGGTGCTCCTGGACAGCGAGCAGCCGCGGGCGGTGTACCTGGCCGAGGGCCTGGGACACGCCTTCGTCTCCCTGACCGACGCCAGCTCGGTGACCTACCTGGTGTCCAGCGGCTACTCCCCCGGCCGGGAGTTCGGCATCGACCCGCTGGACCCCGACCTGGCGCTGCCCTGGCCGGCCGACCTGGAGTTCGAGCTGTCGGCCAAGGACGTCGCCGCCCCCACCCTCGAGCAGGCCCGGGAGCAGGGGCTGCTGCCGACGATGGCGCAGTGCTCGGCGCGCTACGCGGAGCTCCGCGCCGGCTGAGCCGCCCGGGTCACCCGCGCAGGACGCCCAGGCGGTCGAGGCAGGCCCGGAGGGCGTCCGGCCATGCCGGCAGCGGTGTCAGGCCGGCAGCGGTCCAGCTGGCCGGGTCCAGGACGCTGTAGGCGGGGCGGTGTGCCGGCCTGGGGAAGGCGTCGGTGGTGGTGGGCCGCACCCGGTCGGGGTCGGCGCCGGTGAGGGCGAAGACCTCCCGGGCCAGGCCGTGCCAGGTGGTGGTGCCGGTGTCGGTGGCGTGCAGCAGTCCCCGGGTGCCGGTGGCGGCGAGCTGGACCAGCCCGGCCGCCAGGTCCGCGGACCAGGTGGGGCTGCCGGTCTGGTCGGCCACGACGGAGACGGTGTCCCGCTCGGCCTCGAGCCGGAGCATGGTGCGCACGAAGTTGGTGCCGTGGGCGGCGTAGACCCAGGCGGTGCGGACGACGACGGCGTCGTCGTCCACGGCGCTGACGGCCCGTTCCCCGGCGAGCTTGGTGCGGCCGTAGGCGGTGCGGGGGGCCGGGGTGTCGCCGGTGCCGTAGGGGGTGGTCGCGGTGCCGTCGAAGACGTAGTCGGTGGAGACGTGCACCAGTCGGCCGCGGCCGGCCAGCTCCTGGGCCAGCCAGCCCGGGGCGGCGCCGTTGACCAGGGCGGCGGTGTCCTCGTCGGTCTCGGCGGCGTCGACGGCGGTGTAGGCGGCGGCGTTGATCAGCACCGGCCGGTCCCCGCGGCCCTCGGCCGCGGTCAGCCAGTCTCGGACGGTGCTGCGGACGCCGTCCTCGTCGGTGAGGTCCAGCTGCCCGCGGCCGAGTGCGGTCACGGTGTCCCCGTGCCCCGGGCGGTCGGCGAGCACGGCCTGCAGGTCGGTGCCCAACTGCCCGGCGGCGCCGGTGACGAGCCAGGAGATCGTCCCGCTCATGGCTGGGCGGTCCGGGAAGCGGCCTTGAGCGGTTCCCACCAGGCGCGGTTGTCCCGGTACCACTGCACGGTCAGCGCCAGGCCGTCCTCGAAGGCCATCCGGGGTGCGTAGCCGAGAGCGGCGGTCTTGGCGTGGTCGACGGAGTAGCGCAGGTCGTGGCCGCCACCGCGGGGGTCGAGGATGTTGTCCACGTAGGACCAGTCGCGGCCGGTGGCCGCCAGCAGCTTCTCGGTGAGCTCGCGGTTGGACAGTTCGCGGCCGCCGCCGATGTTGTAGAACTCGCCGGGCTCGCCCTTCTCCAGCACGAGCTGGATGCCGCGGCAGTGGTCGTCGACGAACAGCCAGTCCCGGACGTTCGCGCCCTCCCCGTAGAGGGGCACCTTGTGCCCGTCGAGGAGGTTGGTGACGAACAGCGGGATGACCTTCTCCGGGTAGTGGTAGGGCCCGTAGTTGTTCGAGCAGCGGGTGATGGAGATGTCCAGGCCGTAGGTCTTCGCGTAGGCGCGGGCGATCAGGTCACTGCCCGCCTTCGCCGCCGAGTACGGGGAGTTGGGCTCCAGCAGGTGGTCCTCGGTCCAGGAACCGTGCTCGATGGAGCCGTAGACCTCGTCGGTGGACACGTGCACCACCCGGGACACCCCGTGCCGCAGGGCGGCGTCGAAGACCTGCTGGGCGCCCAGGACGTTGGTCAGCACGAACCCCGCCGCGCCGGTGATCGACCGGTCGACGTGGGACTCGGCGGCGAAGTTGACCACCACGTCGTGCCCGGGCAGCGCCGCGTCGAGGTCGGCGGCGGAGCAGATGTCGCCCTGGACGAAGGAGTACCGGGGTGAGTCGGCGACCGAGGCCAGGTTGGCCAGGTTCCCGGCGTAGGTCAGCTTGTCGAACACCGTCACCTGCGCGTCGGCGTACCCGGGGTAGCCGCCGGTCAGCATCGTGCGCACGTAGTGCGAGCCGATGAACCCCGCCCCACCAGTCACCAGGATCCGCATGGCCGCAGACGTTAGCCGGGGGCCGGCCGGCCGAGCCCGTACGGTCTGCGACGTGCGAGGCATCATCCTGGCCGGTGGGACCGGCAGCCGGCTCTTCCCGATCACCCAGGCCGTGAGCAAGCAGCTCATGCCTGTCTATGACAAGCCGATGGTCTACTACCCGCTGTCCACGCTGATGATGGCCGGCATCCGCGAGGTCCTGGTCATCACCACCCCCGACGACCAACCCGCCTTCGCCCGGCTGCTGGGTGACGGCAGCCGGCTCGGGATGCGCATCGAGTACGCCGCGCAGCCCCGCCCCGAGGGCCTGGCGCAGGCGTTCCTCATCGGCGCGGACTTCCTCGACGGGCAGGCCGCCGCCCTCGTGCTGGGCGACAACATCTTCTACGGCGCCGGCCTGGGCACCGCCCTGTCCCGGCTGCCCGAGCCCGACGGCGGGCACGTGTTCGCCTACCACGTGGCCAACCCCGCCGACTACGGCGTCGTCGCCTTCGACGCCACCGGGCGGGTCACCTCCATCGAGGAGAAGCCCGCCTCCCCGAAGAGCTCCTACGCCGTCCCCGGCCTGTACTTCTTCGGCCCCGACGTCGTCGACGTCGCCCGGTCGATCACCCCCAGCGCCCGCGGAGAGCTGGAGATCACCGCCGTCAACGAGCACTACCTGCGCCAGGACCGGCTCACCGTCACCGTCCTGGACCGCGGCACCGCCTGGCTGGACACCGGCACCTTCACCAGCCTGCGCCAGGCCAGCGAGTTCGTCTCCGTCGTCGAGGAACGGCAGGGCCTCAAGATCGGCTGCATCGAGGAGGTCGCCTGGCGCAACGGCTGGCTCACCGACGACGACCTCACCGCCACCGCCGACCGGCTGGGCAAGAGCGGCTACGGCGACTACCTGCTGGGCCTGCTCACCGACCGCTGAGCCGGGGTCAGATTGCCCGGTGGTCCGTCGGCGCCAGCCGCGGACCGCGCTTGGGCGGCCGGCTGCCGCCGACCTCCAGCATCCGCACCACCCGCTGCCGGTGGCCCCGCCAGGGCTCCAGCAGCTCGAGCATCCCGGCGTCGTCGGTCTTCCGGCCGGCCAGCGACCAGCCGACCAGGTTCTTGAGGTGGTAGTCCCCGACGCTGACCGTGTCCGGGCAGCCCAGCGTCCGCTGCACCACCTCGGCGGCCGTCCACACGCCGATGCCCGGCACCGTCTGCAGGCGGCGCTGCAGCGTCGGTGAGTCGCAGCCGTCCTCCGGCTCCAGCCGGTCCCCGACGGTGGCCACCGCGCGCAGCGCCCGGCGGCGGGCACCGTCCAGCCCACAGCGGTGCCACTCCCAGTCGGTCACCGCGAGCACCCGCTGCGCGGACGGGACGACCCGCATGCCCTCCGGCGCGGGCCCCGGCGCCGGCTCACCGGCCAGCCGCAGCAGCTCCCGCCAGGTGCGGTGCGCCTCGAGGCCGGTCACCTTCTGCTCCAGGACGGCGGGGACCAGCGCGTCCCAGGTCCGCCCGGTGCTGCCCAGCCGCAGCCACGGGGTGCTGCGGTGCAGCCGCACGACCAGCGGGTGCTGCCCCGGCCGGAACTCCGCGGCGCGGTCGCCGGAGCCCAGCCACCGGGGCACCGTGCTCCCGGCCCAGTCGGCGCCCGGGCCCCAGGCCGCGACCCGCACCTCTCCCCCATGGCCCGACAGCCGCACCGTCGCCGGCCCGTCCGGGGTGGTGGTGGTGCGCCAGATGCCGTCCTCGGCATAGCGCAGGGTGGGGTCGCCCGTGCCACGCCGGTCCCGGGACAGGGTGCGGCGGACGTCGGCCGGCCAGTCCGGGCGCCAGACCGACTCGTGCGCGGGCGCGCTGGTGACCGTGCTCATCGGTGCGGTCAGCGCGGGGCCATGCGCAGCGCGCCGTCCATCCGGATGACCTCGCCGTTGAGGTAGCCGTGCTCGACGATGGCCAGCGCCAGCTCCGCGAAGTCCTCCGGGCGGCCCAGCCGCTTGGGGACCGGGATGCCGGCCGACAGCGCCGTCCGCGCCTCCTCGGGCAGGCCCGCCAGCAGCGGGGTGTCCACCAGCCCCGGCGCGATGGTGCACACCCGGACGCCCACCGAGGACAGGTCACGCGCCGCCGGCAGCGTCAGCCCCACGATGCCGCCCTTGGAGGCGGCGTAGGCGATCTGGCCGATCTGTCCGTCGTAGGCCGCGATCGAAGCGGTGTTGACCACCACGCCGCGCTCGCCGTCCTCGTCGGGCTCGGTGCGAGCCATGGCCGCGGCGGCCAGCCGGAGCACGTTGAAGGTGCCGATCAGGTTGACCGTCACCGTCCGGGTGAACGGCGCCAGCTCGTGCGCGGAGCCGTCGCGGGCCAGCACCCGGCCGGCGTAGCCGATCCCGGCGCAGTTCACCGCGATGCGCAGCGGGCGGTCCTTGCCCGTCGCGTCCTCGATCGCTGCCTGCACCGACGCCTCGTCGGTGACGTCGGTGCGGACGAACGTCGTGTGGCCACCGAGCTCGGCCGCGAGGGCCTCCCCCGATCGGCCTGCAGGTCCAGGACGGTGACCGCGACCCCCCGGGCGTGCAGCGCGCGGGTGGTGGCCTCGCCGAGCCCGGAGGCCCCTCCGGAGACGACCGCGGCGACGTCGAAGTTCTTCATGCCCGGCAGGTTAGTCAGCTCCCGCCGGGCGACGGCGGCGCCGCGGGGAACCCGGTCGGCGGCGGCCCGGGCACACCGCCGCGCTCGACGACCCGCGTCCCCGATCGGCGGATGCGCCGACAGCATGCCTCCCCGGGCTGAGACACTGAGGCAGCCGCAGCCCGCCCGGAGCGCCCAGCCCGAGCCGGCGACACGAGCCGGCACCACGCGTCCGTCAAGCCAGAGGAGCTGCTCACGTTGGCGAAGACCCTGCCCGCCGTCATCCGCCAGATCGGCGCGGTCGCCATCGGGCTCGGCGTCCTGGGGTTCGCGTCGTTCGCCTTCCTGTCCATCAGCGGCAGGGTGCTCGGGCCGGCGGCCTTCGCGCCATTGGCGACCATGTGGGTGCTGGTCAACGCCGCCGGTCCGGCCCTCTTCCAGCCCCTGGAGCAGGAGGTCGGCCGGGCGGTCGCCCACCGCCGGGCCCTGGGCATGGGTGGCCGGCCGGTGTACCACCGCGCTGGTGTGCTGGCGCTCGGCCTGGTGGTCCTCGCGGCGGTCTGTGTGGCCCTCACCCGCGGCCCCCTGACCGACGACGTCTTCGCCGGCCACGGGGTCCTCGTCGTGGCGCTCCTCGTCGGCCTGGCGGGCCTGGGTGCAGAACACCTCACGCGGGGCGCGATGGCCGGCGGTGACCTGTACCGCCGCTACGGCGGCCAGTTGGCCATCGACGGGTTCCTGCGGCTGGCGGGCTGCGTCGCCCTCGCGGTGGCCGGGAGCACGGTCGTCGGCAGCTACGCCTTCGTGCTCGCCGGCGCCCCGGTCCTCGCCGTGCTGGTGACCATGCGGCGGCTCGGGCCGGCCACGCAGCCGGGCCCGACTGCGGAGTGGGGGCAGCTGAGCCGGGCGGTCGGGCTGCTCCTGGCCGGCTCGGTGCTCTCTCAACTGGTCATCAACGCCGCACCGGTGGCCGCGACCGCCCTGGCGACGGAGTCGGAGTCGGCGCGGGCCGGGATCTTCGTGAGCGTCCTGGTCCTGGCCCGGGTGCCGCTGTTCCTCTTCGCCGCGATCCAGGCCGCCTTCCTCCCCGGCCTGGCGGCCCTCGCCGCCCAGGGCAACCGGAGCGGCTTCCAGCGACGGCTGGGCTCGATCCTGGCGACGGTGAGCGCACTGGGCGTGGCGGGGGTGGTGGTCATCGCCGGGGTCGGCCCGTGGCTGGTGACCCTCTTCTACGGGTCGGACTTCGTGACCACCCGGACCGACCTCATACCCCTGGCCGCGGCGGCCGGCTTCTTCATGATCGCGTCGGTCTTCGCCCAGACGATGGTGGCGGTCCAGAAGTACGTGCCGGTGGTCATCGGCTGGGCCGCCGGCAGTGCCACCTTCTTCGTGGGTCTGCTGGCGCCCTGGCGGCTGGAGCAGCGCGTCGGCCTGGCGTTCCTCGCCGCGACCGCGGTGGCGGCCCTGGCCATGGGTCTGCTCCTGCGGTCCTGTTACGGGGACCTCTTCCGCGATGCCGCGGGACGACCGGCCGGCGGGACGACGGTGGACGTCGTCCCGCCGGTCTGAGCCTCGGCTCAGCTGTCGATGCGGATGCGCCGACCGGAGCGCTCGTCGTCCAGCAGCTTGATGTCGGCGTCGACCATGATCTTGACCAGCTGAGGAGTGAACACGGACGGCTCCCAGCCGAGCTCCTTCTTGGCCTTCGACGGGTCGCCGATGAGCGCATCGACCTCGGTGGGCCGCTCGTACCGGGAGTCGTGCTCCACGTACTTCTCCCACTCCAGGTCGACGTGCTCGAAGGCCAGCCGGACGAAGTCGCGGACGGAGTACGCGGTGTTCGTCGCGAGCACGTAGTCCTGGGCGACGGGGTGCTGCAGCATCCGCCACATGCCCTCGACGAACTCGGGGGCGTAACCCCAGTCGCGGACCGCGTCCAGGTTGCCCAGGAACAGCTTGTCCTGCAGGCCCGCCTGGATGCGGGCGACGGCGCGCGTGACCTTGCGGGTCACGAACGTCTCGCCGCGGCGCGGGGACTCGTGGTTGAACAGGATCCCGTTGACCGCGAACAGGTCGTAGGCCTCGCGGTAGTTGCGGGTGGCCCAGTACGCGTAGACCTTGGCCACGCCGTAGGGACTGCGCGGGTAGAACGGGGTGTCCTCGTCCTGCGGCGGCGGGGTGGCGCCGAACATCTCCGACGACGACGCCTGGTAGATCTTGGTCCGCACACCGGCGGCCCGGATGGCCTCCAGCAGCCGGATCGCGGCGATCCCGGTGACGTCCCCGGTGAACACCGGCTGGTCGAAGGAGACCCGCACGTGGGACTGGGCGCCGAGGTTGTAGACCTCGTCGGGGTTGATCTCGCGGAGCAGGTTGATCAGGGTGACACCGTCGTTGAGGTCACCGTGGTGCAGGAACAGGCTGCGCCCGGCGGTGTGGGGATCCTGGTAGATCGAGTCGAGCCGCTCGGTGTTGAACGACGAGGACCGGCGCACCAGTCCGTGCACCTCATAGCCCTTGCCCAGCAGCAGTTCTGCCAGGTACGAGCCGTCCTGACCGGTGATTCCGGTGATGAAGGCGCTCTTCGTCACGTCGTGTTGTTCCCTTCGGATCCGGGTCTCGCCACGCGGGGCGACCGAGCGGGGCGTGTGCCCTCGTCGCTCAGGCAGTTAGCCTAGGTCACCGCCGTTCGCGAAAGGGACCAACCCATGTCATTGCGAGAGCTCGACCGTTCCGCGCCCACCTACGTGGCCGGGCACCGCGGACTGGTCGGCGGAGCCGTCCTGCGGCACTTCCAGGACACCGGCTTCAGCTCCCTCGTCACCCGCACCTCCACCGAACTGGACCTGCGTGACGCCGCGGCGGTCGAGTCGTTCTTCGCCGCCGAACGCCCCGCCACGGTGGTCATGGCCGCGGCGAAGGTCGGCGGCATCATGGCGAACAGCACCTACCCGGCGGACTTCATCTCCGACAACCTGCGGATGCAGGTCAACGTCCTGGACGCCGCAGCCCGGCACGGCACGTCGCACCTGCTGTTCCTGGGCTCCAGCTGCATCTACCCGAAGCTGGCCCCGCAGCCGATCCGCGAGGACTCGCTGCTGACCGGGCCGCTCGAGGAGACCAACGACGCCTATGCGATCGCCAAGATCGCCGGGGTGCTCCAGGTGCAGGCGCTGCGCCGCCAGCACGGCCTGCACTACGTCTCGGCGATGCCTACCAACCTCTACGGCCCCGGGGTCATCTTCCATCCCACGGGCTCGCACGTCCTCCCGGGCCTGATCCGCCGGTTCCACCAGGCGAAGCTCGACGGTGCCGACACGGTCACCGTCTGGGGCACGGGGACCCCCCGCCGGGAGTTCCTGCACGTCGACGACCTGGCCCGCGCCTGCCTGCACCTGCTGGAGAACTACGACGAGCCGGAGCCGATCAACATC
>JAOPUQ010000190.1 GCA_025963425.1 Modestobacter sp.
GGAGTCGATGCCGCTGGACAGGAACGAGCCCACGGTGACGTCGGCGCGCATGTGCACCCGGACCGACTCGTCGAGCGCCTCGGCGATGCGGTCGTAGAGACCCTGCTGCTCGTCCTCGGCCACCGGCCTGACCGGGAACGAGGGGTGGAAGTACCGGCGGGTGTGCAGCTCCCCGTCGGCGACGGTGAACGTCGTCCCGCTCTCGATCCGGCGGATGCCGCGGTGCAGCGTCGCGGGCTCCGGGACGTACTGCATCGTCAGGTAGTGCTGCAGGGACGCCGGGTCCACCCCGCCGGCGGCCGCGCTGCCGCCCAGCACCTCGAGCAGGGCCTTCTTCTCCGAGCTGAAGACCAGTCCGCCGTCCGCCAGCCGAGCGGTGAACAGCGGCTTGATGCCGAACGGGTCGCGGGCGCCGAACGCCGTACCGGTCTGGGTGTCCCAGATGACGAAGGAGAACATTCCGCGCAGCCTGGGCACGATGGCCTCGCCCCACAGGTGGTACCCGGCGACGATCGCCTCGGTGTCGCCCTCGGTGGCGAAGGTGGCGCCGGCGGCGGCGAGCTCCTTGCGCAGTTCCAGGTAGTTGTAGATCTCGCCGTTGAACAGGATCCGGTAGCGGCCCCCGGCGTAGGCCAGCGGCTGCGGGCTGCCGTCGACGTCGATGATCGACAGCCGGTTGAAGCCCAGCACGACCCGCTGGTCGGACCACACCGCCGTGTCGTCGGGACCGCGGTGGTGCAGGCAGTGCAGCGCGTGCTGCACCCCGGACACGGTCTGTTCGTCGACCCGGTCGGCGTCGGTGGACAGGTAGGCCAGCAGACCGCACATGCGCGGCAACTCCAGGGGGTCGGGGGAGGGGGCGAGGCGGCCGCGGGCGCGGCGGGCCTCAGACGCGCTCGCCGGCGCGCGTCCTGCGGGTGACGATCCGCTCGGCGACGAACGACAGCAGCGGGACCGTGCCGGCCAGCAACACCAGGAGGGTGCCCTTCGCCGTCCACCGGGCACGCAGCGCCAGGTCGAAGGCGGCCAGCAGGTAGACCATGTAGAGGAACCCGTGCGCGGTGCCCAGGACGGCGACCGGGCCGTGGTTGCCGGCGAGGCGGTCGATCGGGATGGCCACGAAGACCAGCAGCACCAGCATCACGCCCACGACGTAGGCCATCACCCGGTACCGGGTCATCGCCGCCGGGACGCCGCGGCGCACGGCCGCCGCGCTCAGCGCCTGTTCAGCGGTCACCGTTCACCCGCTGCCCCAGGGCCTTCTCGTTGAGCTCGGCGAGGTAGGCGGTGTAGGCGGCCAGCTCGGGGTCGCCCGTCGTGTCGATGCGGGGGCGCTGGTAGAGCACGACCGCGGAGCCCGGCTCGTCGGCGTCGGGGTCACGGTTCAGCTCGTCGCGCAGCATCCGCACGTAGAACCACAGGCCCATGAACCCGTAGAGCGGCCACTGCAGGGCGTAGCTCCAGTTGACCGGTCCACCGCCGGCCTCCGCCTTGGACAGCTGCCAGCTGCCGAGGAAGAAGGTCATCACGAACAACGCGATGACCACCAGGTGGCCAAGCACCCAGGCAGGGGTCAGCAGCCGTCGGTACACGCTTCGACTGTAACTGCCGGCGGTGCCCGGGCGCGGTCCACGGCCGGCCTGGGGCCTGCGGTGTGCCTCACGCCCGGGGAGCCGCCTGGCCCCCGCCGGGGCGACCCGCCGCGCCCCCTCGCCCGGGGCCGGGATGCCCTGCGGGGTCGGCTAGTCTCGGCCAGACTGTGGTGGGCGTGGACGCAACCTCTCGAGGGACTGTGCTGCGCCGCCGGTGAGACCGCGTGGAGCCGCCACGTGGGGGATGAGGAGGCAGCGGGCAGTGGCTCGACGCAACAAGGTCGCGCGGGTTGCCGCGCTCGGTCTCCTGGGAGCGCTGACGCTCGGCGGGTGCAGCGCCGAGGAGTTCTTCGCGATCGGCTGGCCCGACGGGATCACCGACGAGGCCCAGGAGATGCGGCAGCTCTGGATCGGCTCCACGATCGCCGCGATGGTCGTCGGCGTCGTGGTGTGGATCCTGATCGCCTGGGCCGCCATCCGGTACCGCAAGCGCCGGGGCAGCGACGCGGAGCTGCCCCGTCAGACGGCGTACAACCTGCCGTTGGAGATCGTCTACACGATCATCCCGTTCATCATCATCGCCGTCCTGTTCTTCTACACGGTGACGGTGCAGAACCGGGTGCAGCAGCGCAGCGACAACCCCGACGTCACGGTCGCGGTCAACGCGTTCAAGTGGAACTGGCAGTTCGTCTACCCGGACACCACCGACGCCAACGGCGGCGAGCCGGTGTCCACGGTGGGGACCAGCACCGAGATCCCGATCCTCGTGCTGCCGACCGACCAGACCATCCGGTTCGAGCTCGCCTCGGCCGACGTCATCCACTCGTTCTGGGTGCCGGAGTTCCTCTTCAAGCTCGACGTCATCCCCGGCAACGAGAACGGCCGGGACAACGTCTTCGAGGTGACCGTCCGCGAGGAGGGCTCCTACGTCGGCCGGTGCGCCGAGCTGTGCGGCACCTACCACGCGTTCATGAACTTCGAGGTGCGCTCGGTCTCGCCCGCGGACTTCCAGGACTACCTCAGCGCGCGGGAGAGGGGCCTGTCGACCTTCGACGCTCTCGAGTCCATCGGCCAGAACGGCGCGGCGACGTCGACCGTGCCGCTGGACCTCGACCGGCAGCAGCAGGCGGCACGTCAAGGTGACTGACCCGACCACCCCCCAGTACGAGCACCAGGAGGAGCGGCCGTGAAGGTCGAAGCGCTCATCTTCAACTTGATCGCCGTCTTCTGCGTCGCGGCCGCGGTCATCTACGGCGTGTGGTCGCGCGAGCCGATCGGGACGACCGCCCTGGTCCTCTCGGCCGCGCTCACGGCCCTCATCGGTGGCTTCTTCTGGTTCGTCAGCCGGCGCATCGACGCCCGTCCGGAGGACCGCAAGGACGCCGAGATCGCCGATGGCGCAGGAGAGCTGGGCTTCTTCAGCCCGGGCAGCTACTGGCCCTTCGGCATCGCCTTCTCCGCCGGCCTGATGGGCCTCGCGCTGGCCTTCTGGTACCCGTGGCTGGTCATCCTGGCCGGGATCGCCCTGCTGCTCACCATCGGCGGCCTTCTGTTCGAGTACTACGTCGGGCAGAACGCGCACAGCTGACCCGTCCGTCCTCCCACAGGGCCCCTCCCGCTCCGGCGGGAGGGGCCCTGTGCTTGTTTTCTGTCCGGTGTGAGCACGCACGTGGCGAACGGGCGGTGACGAGGTGGACGGGACCGCCCCGGGTCAGCGGTCGGTCCCGTCGAATCGGGCCAGGGCGCCGGAGACCGCCACGTTCAGGCGCTCGAACAACCGGTCCAGTGGGCGAGGACGGTGCTCCGGTCGGCGCGGGCCGGAGGGCATGAGAACCCACAGGAGGAGGTAGACGACGATCCCGGCGCCACCGGCGACGGTGAGGCCGACGAAGCCGACCCGCCACAGCAGCGGTGCGATGCCGCTGTACTCGGCGAGACCGCCGCAGACGCCCCCGATCATCGTGTCGGTGCTGCTGCGACGTAGTGGGGGACCGACGGGTGCGCTGGCCGGCTGGGGCGGCTGCTGCCCGGTCGGCCGGTCCCCGGCCGGCCGGCGCACGTGGGACGGGGCGGGGAGCTGTGCTGATGTCATGCCAGGAGCGTGCCCGGCGCGGACGCTCCCGCGCATCGGGGAACACCCGGATCCGGTCCTGCTTCCTCGACCAGGGTCATCCCGGGTGGCGCCCACTCCGGGTCGAGGGTCCGTGGGCGGCACGGAGAGGCGTTGATCGTCGGCCGGTGGCGGTACGGCGTGCCGGGCAGCGCCACCACGCGCCGATGGTCACACAGCGGAGCAGAAACGCCGGAGGCCCCGGCGGACGATGTCCGCCGGGGCCTCCGGATGGTGCTCTGCTGATCAGTCGCGCGGCTCCTGCTGCGGCCGGCCGCCCTCGGAGGGTCGACCACCCTCAGCCGGCCGGCCACCCTCGGTGGGACGGCCCGAGCCGGTCAGCTCACGCGATTCCCGCGCCGCCTCGAGGCCCCGGGTCTCCCGCCGGGCCTCGGCCTGCACCGCGGCCGGCTCCTCGATCGGCTTGAAGAAGCCCTTGACGGCCCGGCGAGCACCGCCCACCTGGTTCATCTTCTTCGGGACCGAGGCGCCGCCGTAGGCGAGCTGGCCGTGGCCGTGCTCGTCGACCGGGCCCAGGGGCTGGTGGACCTCGATGAACTCACCGCTGGGCAGTCGCCGGATGACACCGGTCTCGATGCCGTGCTCGAGCACCTCGCGGTCGTGACGCTCCAGGCCCAGGCACAGCCGGTAGGTCAGCGCGTACACGATCGGCGGGATGACGATCATCCCGATCCGCCCGAACCAGGTCATCGCGTTCAGGCTGATGTCGAACTTGTCGGCGATGACGTCGTTGCCACCGGAGATCCACAGCACGATGTAGAAGGACAGCGCCATGGCGCCGAGCGACGTGCGCACCGGGACGTCGCGCGGGCGCTGCAGCAGATGGTGCGACGCGGTGTCCCCGGTGAGCTTGCGCTCGATGACCGGGTACAGCGCCAGGGCCGTGAACATCAGGCCCGGGATTGCCACGGTGGCCCAGAAGACCGGAGTGATGTGGTAGCCCCACATCACGATCTCCCACGGCGGGAACAGACGGGCCGATCCGTCGAGGAACCCGATGTACCAGTCCGGCTGCGAGCCCGACGACACCTGTGCCGGGTTGTACGGGCCGAACAGCCAGATCGGGTTGATCTGGACGAGTCCGCCCAGCCCGGCGCACAGGCCGAAGACGATGAAGAACAGTGCCGTCGCCTTGCCGGCGAACGTCGGGAACAAGCGGTTTCCGACCACGTTGTGCTCGGTCCGTCCCGCGCCGGGGAACTGGGTGTGCTTCTGCTTGACCAGGATCAGCAGGTGCACCGCGATCAGGGCCAGCAGGATCGCCGGGATGACCAGCACGTGCAGGATGTACAGCCGGCCGATGATCAGCTCACCGGGGAAGTCGCCACCGAAGATGGTGAAGTAGATCCAGGTGCCGATCACCGGGATGGAGAGGAACACCGCGGAGAAGATCCGCAGCCCGGTGCCCGAGAGCAGGTCGTCGGGGAGGGTGTACCCGGCGAAACCCTCCAGCAGGGCGAGCACGAGCAGGCCGACGCCGATGAACCAGTTGGTCTCCCGCGGCTTGCGGAACGCGCCGGTGAAGAAGATGCGGAGCAGGTGCACACAGATCGAGGCGACGAACAGCAGGGCCGCCCAGTGGTGCATCTGCCGGATGAGCAGACCACCGCGGACGTCGAAGGCCAGACCCAGCGTCGACTCGAACGCCGCGGACATCTCCACGCCACGCAGCGGGGCGTAGTCGCCGCCGTAGGTGACCTCCTTCATCGACGCGTCGAAGAAGAAGGTCAGGTACGTACCCGAGAGCAGCAGGACGACGAAGGAGTAGAGCGCGATCTCCCCGAGCAGGAACGACCAGTGGTCGGGGAAGACCTTGTTGAGGGTCCGGCGCACGGGCCCGGCGACGATCAGCCGCTCGTCGACCTCGAGGGCCGCACTGCCGAGCTTGGTGGTCGGCCGGCCCGGAGCCGGGCGACCAGGTGCCGCTGTGGTGGTCGCCATCAGCTGACTCTCCCTATGTTCCAGAACGACGGCCCGATGGGTTCGGGGAAGTCGCCGCGGGCAACGAAGTACCCCTCGTCGTCGACGGCGATGGGCAGCTGCGGCAGGGAGCGCGTCGCCGGGCCGAAGATCGGCTTGGCGCCCTGGGTGACGTCGAACTGCGACTGGTGGCAGGGGCACAGGATCCGGCTGGTCTCCTGCTCGTAGAGCGACACCGGGCAGCCGGCGTGCGTGCAGATCTTCGAGTAGGCCACGTAGTCGCCGTAGCCGAAGTCCTCCTGGCCCGCGCGGGGCTGGACCTCCGCCATCTGCTCCGGCCGGAGCCGGATCAGCATGAGCGGGGAGTCGGCGGAGAAGTGGCCACCGGGGACCGCCGGGAAGACCGTGGCCAGCGAGCCGGGCTCCTGGTCTCCGGGGCGGATCGGGGTGCCGTCGTCACGGACGATGCGCACACCGTCGGCCCACAGGGTGGTGCCGAGCGGGTTGCCGGTGTTCGGGTTCTTCAGCATGCCGCCCAGGGGAGCGATCAGCATGGCCCCGAAGGCGGCTCCCATGAAGCCCAGTGTGCGCGTCATCGCTTTGCGGCGGGTGAGCCCCGAGTTGGTGAGTGCCCCGTTGAGCGTCGCCGCGGTCGTGACGCGATCGAAGTGGGACCCGTCGTGCTTGTCCTGCACCGCCGTCTCGTGCGGCAGGAGTTTCTTGACGAAGAGCACCAGGCCGATGCCGACGCTGATCAGCGACAGGCCCATGGTGAGGCCCACCAGCGGGGTGTAGAGGTCGCTCCACAGGCTGCCGTCGATCCGCCAGCGCCAGGTCGGCAGGAACCAGCCGGAGCCGACGTAGACCACGAGGAAGGCGAGGGCGAACACCCCGGCGAGGAAGAACCACAGGGTGACCTGCCGGCTCGCCTGCTTCTCCAGCCTGGAGCCGGGCGCGGGCGCGGGGTCGACGTGCAGGACCTCGACACCGTCGTACCGGGCACCGAGCCGGTCGAGCTCGGTGGCGTCCATCGCGGCGAGACGCTCGGGCGAGTAGTCGTCGTCCGGCCCGCCGTGGAGCGGACCGGGCTCGTCCGTGCCGCCGGCGGAGCCGGGGCGGTGGTCAGTGGTGGTCACGCCTTCGTCCCCATCCAGAAGATCCCGAACAGCAGGGCGCCCATGCCCACGACCCAGATGACCAGGCCCTCGGCCACCGGGCCGACGCGGCCGATGCCGGCGCCGCCGGGGTCGGCCGTGGTCTTGATGGTCTGGACGTAGTTGATGATCGCGCGCTTCTCGTCCGGCGTCAGCTGGTTGTCACCGAACACCGGCATGTTCTCCGGGCCGGAGAGCATGGCCGTGTAGAGGGTCATGTCGTTGGCGTCCAGCAGCGTGGGGGCCCGCTTGCCCGAGGACAGCGCACCGCCCATGCCGGTGAAGTTGTGGCACTGGGCGCAGTTGAGCCGGAACAGCTCCCCGCCCTCGGCCAGATCGCCGTCGCGGAGGTCGCCGGAGGGGAGGGTCGGACCCCCGCCGTTCTCCTGCACGTAGGCCATCAGCTGGTCGATCTCCTCGTCGGAGAAGAGCGTTGGGCGCTCGGCCGCCTGGGCCTCCTGCCGCACCAGCGGCATGCGGCCGGTGTGCACCTGGAAGTACACCGAGGCCTCACCGACCCCGATGAGCGAGGGACCGCGGTCCTGGACGCCCTGCAGGTTGGACCCGTGGCAGGTGATGCAGCTGCGGGTGTAGATCTCCCGACCGGCCTCGACCGCGGAGGACGGGTTGCCGGTCGGGTCGTCGGCGGCGCTGGCACCGGGGGCGAGCGCCGAGTAGCCGACCCCGGTGAGGACCAGGGCGGCCATCAGGCCGGCGACGTTGGCGATCCGGCGGCGCTGCTTGGAGCGGCGACGCGCACGGGCCGCGGAGGCCGGTGAGCCCGCGTCGGGACGGCGGCGCAGGCTCAGCCTGCGGCGACCGCCCTCGAGGGGGGCTTCGGACGAGGGGTTCGTGGTGGACACCGGTTCCCTAGCGGATCAGGTAGATCGTGGCGAAGAGCCCGACCCACACGACGTCGACGAAGTGCCAGTAGTAGGAGACCACGATCGCGGAGGTCGCCTGCGCTGGTGTGAACCGGCCCATGGTGGACCGGATGAGCACGAACACGAAGGCCACGAGGCCACCGATCACGTGCAGCGCGTGGAAGCCGGTGGTCAGGTAGAACACCGAGCCGTAGGTCGACGAGGAGATCGTCGTGTCGAAGTGCGTCACCAGGTTGCGGTACTCGTTCGCCTGCCCGAGCACGAAGATCAGGCCCATCACGAAGGTGATGGTGAACCAGCGGCGCAGGCCGTAGACGTTGCCGCTCTCCGCGGCGAACACGCCGAACTGACAGGTGACCGAGGAGAGCACCAGGATCAGGGTGAAGACCGTGGCGTACGGCACGTCGAGCTCGGTGGGCTCCGGCGGCCAGCCGTCGAGGGCGCGGGCGCGCGCGGTGAAGTACATGGCGAACAGGCCGGCGAAGAACATCAGCTCACTGGCGAGCCAGACGATCGTGCCGACGCTGACCATGTTCGGTCGGGTCAGGGAGTGCACCCGCGAGGTGTCGAAGGTGCTGCTCGCCACGGGGGCCGTTGTCA
>JAOPUQ010000192.1 GCA_025963425.1 Modestobacter sp.
CGGCGAGGGCTTGGCCCCCGGCCGGGTCGCGGGAGACGACCAGCAGAGTGTCGTCCCCCGCGATGGTGCCCAGGACGTCGGGCAGGCCGACCTTGTCCAGGGCGGAGGCGAGGAACTGCGCGGCCCCGGGCGGGGTGCGCAGCACGGCGAGGTTGGCACTGCCCTCGGCGGCGGTGAGCAGGTCGCCCATCATGCGGGTCAGCCGGGCCGGTGCGGACTGCGCCGGCCGCAGCGGGGCGTTCTCCGGCGGCAGCACGTAGCTGGCCGGGGCGCCGTCCGAGCCGCGCAGCTTGACCGCGCCGAGCTCCTCCAGGTCACGCGAGAGCGTGGCCTGGGTGACCTCGACGCCGGACTCGGCGAGCAGCCGGGCCAGCTGGGTCTGCGAGGTGACCGGGACGGCGGTGATCAGCTCGGCGATCCGGACGTGCCGGGCCGACCGGTTCAGCGCCGCGGTCACGGGCGTCGGCCTCTCACGACGACTTCTCCAGCAGCCACAGGAGGAGCGCCTTCTGCGCGTGCAGCCGGTTCTCCGCCTCGTCCCACACCGCGCTCCGCGGCCCGTCGATCACCTCCGCGGCGATCTCCTTGCCGCGGTAGGCCGGCAGGCAGTGCAGGACGACCGCGTCGGACGCGGCCCGGGCGAGGGCCGGCTCGTCGACGGCGTAGGGCAGGAACGGCGCGATGCGGGTGTCGTACTCGGCCTCCTGGCCCATCGACACCCAGGTGTCGGTGACCAGCACGTCGGCTCCGTCGGCGGCCGCCGCGGGGTCGACGGTCCACTGCACCGAGCCACCGGTGTCCGAGGCGATCTCCCCCGCCCGCTTGAGCACCGCCGGGTCGGGCTGGAAACCCTCGGGCGAGCCGATCCGCACATGCATCCCGGCCAGCGCCCCGCCCAGCAGGTAGGAGTGGGCCATGTTGTTGGCGCCGTCCCCCAGGTAGCTCATCGTGAGACCCGACAGCCGCCCCTGCCGTTCGGGATGCCGCTCGGCGACGGTCTGCAGGTCGGCCAGGATCTGGCACGGGTGGTAGTCGTCGGTCAGCGCGTTGACCACCGGCACCCGGCTCGCCGCGGCCATCGCCTCCAGCCGGTCCTGGCCGAAGGTCCGCCACACGATGGCGGCGACCTGCCGGTCCAGTACCCGAGTGGTGTCCTCCACCGGTTCGCCGCGGCCCAGCTGGCTGGTCCCGGCGTCGATGACCAGCGGGAAGCCGCCCAGCTCGGTGACGCCGACGGAGAAGGAGACGCGGGTCCGGGTGGAGGGCTTGTCGAACAGCACCGCCACCGGGCGGGGGGTCCCGTTGGGGGCCCGCAGCGGGGTCGGGGCGGCCGCCGTGTGCCGGCTGGCCTTCAGCTGCGCGGCCAGCGCGAGAACCTCGGCCTGCTCGGCCGGGGTGAGGTCGTCGTCCTTGGTGAAGTGCCGGGTCACGACTCGGCCAGGGCAGTGTCGAGGGCCGCCGGCAGGGCGGCCACGAAGGAGTCGATCTGCGCGTCGGTGAGCACCAACGGTGGAGCGAGCCGGACGACGTCGGCCGCCACCGCGTTGGTGAGGAAGCCGGCGGCGCGCAGCTGCGCCTCGAGGACTCCGGCCACCGGTGCGGTGAGGACGACGCCGAGCAGCGCGCCCCGCCCCCGGACGCCGGAGACGCCGGGGTGCCCGAGCCCCTCGATGCCGGCGGTGAACCGGTGCTCGATCTCCTTGGCCCGCTCCAGCAGCCCCTCGTCGCGGATCGTGTCCAGCACGGCCAGCGCGGCGGCGGCGGCGATCGGGTTCCCGCCGAAGGTGGAGCCGTGCGCCCCGGCGGTCATCAGCTCGGCCGCGTCGCCGAAGGCCAGGGTGGCGCCCATCGGCAGACCGCCGCCGAGTGCCTTGGCCAGCGTGATCACGTCCGGTTGCAGCCCCTCGGCCTGGTGGGCGAACCAGTACCCGGTGCGGCCGGTGCCGGTCTGCACCTCGTCGACGGCGAACAGCGCGCCCGCTGCATGCGCGGCGGCCTCGGCGGCGGCCAGGTAGCCCGGCGGGGCGGGCAGTACGCCGCCCTCACCGAGCATCGGCTCGAGCAACACCATCGCCGTCCGTTCGCCCACCGCGGCCCGCACCGCGTCGACGTCGCCGTAGGGGACGAACTGCACGCCGCCGGGCAGCGGGGCGAAGGCCCCGGCCTTGCCCGGCTGGCCGGTGAGGGCCAGCGCACCCATCGTGCGGCCGTGGAAGGAGCCGAGTGCGGTGACGACCTCGGGCCGCCCGGTCAGTCGGCTGATCTTGAAGGCGGCCTCGTTGGCCTCGGCGCCGGAGTTGCAGAAGAAGACCCGTCCGGGCCGGCCCGCCAGCTCCAGCAGCCGCTCGGCCAGCCGCACCCCCGGCTCGTGCATGGCCAGGTTGGACACGTGGCCCAGGGTCTGCGCCTGCCTCGTGATCGCCTCGACCACCGCGGGGTGGGCGTGCCCGAGGATGGTCGTGGCGATGCCACCGAGCAGGTCGGTGTACTCGCCGCCGTCGACGTCCCAGACGGTCGCCCCCGCGCCGCGGGCCAGGGCCACCGGCGGGGTCTTGTAGTTGCCCATCATCACCGCCGACCAGCGGGCCGCCAGCTCCTCGGTATGCGTGTGCGTCGTCATGCGGACCCCTCCTCCTCGGTCGGCCGAGTCGGGACGACCATCGTCCCGGTGCCCTCGGTGGTGAACATCTCCAGCAGCAGGGCGTGCGGCAGGCGGCCGTCGACCACGGTCGCGCGGGCCACCCCGCCCTCCACCGCCCGCAGGCAGGCGGCCATCTTCGGGATCATCCCGGCGTCCAGCGTCGGGAGGATCTCGGCCAGCTCGGCGGCGTCGATCTGCTCGACGAGCGAGTCGCGGTCGGGCCAGTCGGCGTAGAGCCCCTCGACGTCGGTGAGGACGACGAGCTTCACCGCCCCCAGCGCCACGGCGAGCGCGGCGGCGGCGGTGTCGGCGTTGACGTTGTGCACCTGGCCGGCGGCGTCCGGGGCGACCGTGGCCACCACCGGGATGTGGCCGGCCTCGATCAGCGCGGTCACCGGGGTGGGGTCGACCGCGACGACGTCCCCGACCAGGCCCACGTCGACCGGCTCGCCGTCGACGACCGCCTGGGTGCGGGCGGCGGTGAACAGCCCGCCGTCCTCACCGGACAGGCCGACGGCCAGCGGGCCGTGCTGGTTGACCAGCCCGACGACCTCCGGGCCGACCTGGCCGGTGAGCACCATCCGGACGACCTCGATCGACTCCTCGGTGGTGACCCGCAGGCCGCCCCGGAACTCGCTGGCGATGCCCAGCCGGTCGAGCATGCTGCTGATCTGCGGCCCGCCGCCGTGCACCACGACCGGGTGGATGCCGCAGGTGCGCAGGAAGACCATGTCCTCGGCGAAGGCGCGGCGGCACTCCTCGTCGACCATCGCGTGCCCGCCGTACTTCACCACGACGACGTGGCCGTGGAACTCCTTGAGCCACGGCAGCGCCCCGGTGAGGACGGCGACCTTCGCGGCGTCGCCGGCCGGGTCGTCGGTGCGCATGACCCGGCTGGTGCCGACCTTCCTGCGCCCCGGGATGGGCGGCACCTCGTCGGGCGCGACGTCGGGCGGGGTGGGGTCCTGCGCGGGTGCGTGATCGCTGCTCATGTCGAGTAGGCCGAGTTCTCGTGCACGTAGGCGATGGACAGGTCGTTGGTCCAGATCGTGGCCTGCTCCGTACCGGCCCGCAGGTCGACGTCGATGGTGATCGCCCGGCCGGTCAGGTCGACGCCCTCACGGGGGTCGCCGATCCCGCCGCCGCGGCAGACGGTCACGCCGTTGATCGCCACGTCGACCTGATCGGCCTCGAAGGCGGCGTCGGTCGTGCCGATCGCGGCCAGTACCCGCCCCCAGTTGGGGTCGTTGCCGAACAGCGCGGTCTTGAGCAGGTTGTTCCGGGCGCAGGCCCGGCCGGCGGTCAGCGCGTCGGCCACGCTCGCGGCGTTGCGGACGGTGATCGCGATGTCCTTGGTGGAGCCCTCGGCGTCGGCCAGCAGCTGCATCGCCAGGTCCAGGGCGGCGGCGTCCAGCGCCTCGGCGAACTCCTCGGCGCTGGGCGTCACCCCGCTGGCGCCGCTGGCCATCACCAGGACGGTGTCGTTGGTCGACAGGCAGCCGTCGGAGTCGACCCGCTCGAAGCTGAGGCTGGTGGCCGTCTTCAGCGCCGGGGCCAGCACGTCGGCCGGGACGACGGCGTCGGTGGTGAGGACGACGAGCATCGTGGCCAGCGAGGGCGCCAGCATGCCGGCGCCCTTGGCCATCCCGCCCACGCTCCAGCCCTCGCGCTGCTGGACGGTCGTCTTGGGCACCGAGTCGGTGGTCATGATCGCCCGGGCGGCGTCCGGTCCGCCGGCGGCCGACAGCTCCCCCACCGCCGCGGTGACCCCGGCGGTGAGCAGGTCCATCGGCAGCCGGGTGCCGATCAGGCCGGTGGAGGCGACGGCGACGTCGATCGCGCCGACCCCGAGCTCTGACGCCACGTGCTCGGCGGTGGCATGGGTGTCACCGAAGCCCTCCGGCCCGGTACAGGCGTTGGCCCCGCCGGAGTTGAGGACGACGGCCCTGACCCGGCCGGTCTCCAGCACCTGGCGGCTCCACAGCACCGGGGCCGCGGGGAAGCGGTTGGTGGTGAACACCGCGGCCGCGGCGTCGTCCGGGCCGTCGTTGACGACCAGCGCGACGTCCTGGGCGCCGGAGGACTTGAGGCCCGCGGCGACGCCGGCGGCCCGGAAGCCCTTCGGGTGGGTCGTGGTCACGGGGCGACTCCTACGAGCGGGAGACCGGTGGTCTCCGGGATGGCGAGGGCGATGTTGGCGCACTGCAGGGCGGCGCCACCGGTGCCCTTGGTGAGGTTGTCGACCGCCGCGACCACGACCAGCCGGCCCGCGTCGCGGTCGACGGCCACCTGCAGGGCGACGGTGTTGGCGCCCAGCACCGCGGCGGTGGTCGGCCACTGCCCCTCGGGCAGCAGGTGCACGAACGGCTCGTCGGCGTAGGCCGCGGCGTAGGCGGCCCGGGCCGTCCCGGAGTCCACGCCCGGCGCCAGCGGCGCCGAGCAGGTGGCCAGGATGCCCCGGCTCATCGGGACCAGGGTCGGGGTGAAGCTCACCGTCACCGGTCCGCCGGCGGCCAGCGACAGGTTCTGCACCATCTCCGGGGTGTGCCGGTGCACGCCGCCGACGCCGTAGGCGCTGGCCGCCCCCATCACCTCGCTGCCGAGCAGGTGGGTCTTCGCGGACTTGCCTGCGCCGGAGGTGCCGGAGGCGGCGACGACCACCACGTCCGGCGTGACCAGCCCGGCCGCCAGCGCCGGCGCCATGGCCAGGGTGACCGAGGTCGGGTAGCAGCCGGGGACGGCGATCCGCCGGGCCTCCCGCAGCTGCTCCCGCAGGCCCGGCAGCTCAGGGAGCCCGTACGGCCAGTGCCCGGCGTGCTCGCCGCCGTACCAGCGGGCCCACGCGGCCGGGTCGTTCAGCCGGTGGTCGGCGCCGCAGTCGATGACCAGGGTGTCCACGGGCAGCTGCGCGGCGATCGCGGCGGACTGCCCGTGCGGCAGGGCCAGCACGACGACGTCGTACCCGGCCAGCGACCCGGGGTCGCTCGGCTGGACCTCCAGGTCGGCGTAGGGCAGCAGGTGGGGCTGGGACTCCCCCAGGCGTCGGCCGGCGCTCGCGTTGGCGTGCACCCCGGCCAGCTGCAGCTGCGGGTGCCCGGCCAGCAGCCGGCACACCTCACCGCCCGCGTACCCGGTGGCGCCGGTGACCCCGACCGTCCACGTCCGTCCATCCATCACAGTGCATCATCATGCACGATGACGAATGGAGTTGCAAAGACGGGTCAGTCCGGCCGGCTCCCGCCGTCCAGCGGTCCGTACTCCGGGTCGACGCTCCCCGGCGTCGTCCCGGCGCTCCCCGGCGTCGTCCCGGCGCTCCCCGGCATCGTGCCGGGCACGGTGCGGCCACCAGCGGCCGCACCGAGATCGGGCGCCCCCCCGCCGGGCGGCAGCTGGGGGGCGACCCCCTCGGGGGCGGGGGCGGCCGCCGCCGGGTGCGGCGTGGGAGCGGCCGACCGCTCCTTCCTCCCGCTGCCGTACCGGCTGCCGATGGTGACCAGCAGCCAGACCACGCCGGCGATCAGGAACAGGTTGCGCGGGGTCGGCTCGGCGGAGAAGCCGAGCACGAAGGGGGCCGCGATCAGCAGGATGGCCAGCACGGCGTCCAGCAGCGCGTGCACCGGCGGGCTCAGCTGCTTGACCAGCCCGGCCGGCCCCTGGCTGGTCGCGGCCAGCACCAGGAAGGCGATGCCGAACACGATCGACGCGGCCGTCGCCACCCCCGAGTCGGTGAAGTCGAGGAGGAACGGCGCGGCGATGAAGAGGAACCCGGCGAGATACTCGAGCAGGCCCTGGAGGGCCGGGGGGATGGGTCCTTCGCGCAGCATGGGCTGAGCCTAGGGCGGTTGCCCACCGCCGGCGGCGCGACGGACCGCTCAGCCGATCGGGTCGTCGTCCCCGTACGGGCGCAGCCGCAGCTGCCGGCCGGCGCCCGTCGGGGTCGTCGCCCGCAGGGTGGCCAGGTCGTCGGCCCCGGCCCGGAAGAAGCGCCCCGACCAGGCATCGAGCTCCCCGGTGGCGATGGCGACGACGAGGTCCACGACGTCCTCGGGCCGGGTCCACTCCGTCCGGCCCGCGTGCATCGGCATCGCGCGGGTCATCTCCGTGTCGACCACGCCGGGAGCCAGGTCGAAGGCCCGGACCCCGTGCTCGGCCCCGGCCAGCGCGATGCCCTCGGTGATCCGCATCTGGGCGCTCTTCCCGGCCGAGTACGCGCTGTAGACGTCGCTCCCGCGCGTCCCCAGGCCACTGGCCAGGCCGATCACCCGGCCGCTGCCGCGGG
>JAOPUQ010000206.1 GCA_025963425.1 Modestobacter sp.
GGGCCGCCGCGGCGGCCTGGTTGGCTCCCTTGCCGCCGGGGGCCAGGGTCGCGGCGCGCGCGATCACCGTCTCGCCGCGACCGGGCAGCCGGTCGACGGCGGCGAGGACGTCCTCGTTGAGACTGCCGACGACGGTGACGGACACGGGGGACCTCCGGGAGCGGGGGAGCGGGCCCACAGCAGTACCAGACGGGCCGGTCGTCGCTGACGAACCCGGGGCCACGACCCGCTGGAGAAGTAGCGTCCCGGTCATGGCTGACCGCCCGGCGCGGGTGCGCAACGACCCGGCCCAGTACGACGACCTGACCGACCAGTGGTGGAAGCCGGCCGGCGGGTTGGCGATGCTGCACTGGCTGGCCGCATCCCGCGCCCAGCACGTGCCCCCGGCACCCGGCCCCGGCGCCGTCCTGGTCGACCTGGCCTGCGGTGGCGGGCTGATGGCCCCGCACGTGGCCCGGCTCGGCTACCGGCATGTCGGGGTGGACCTCGGGGCGGCCGGGCTGGCGCTGGCCCGGGCGCACGGCGTCGCGGCGGTGCGCGGCTCGGTGCTCGATGTCCCGCTCGCCGACGGGTGCGCCGACGTGGTGATCGCCGGCGAGATCCTCGAGCACGTCGCCGACGACGGACGGGTGCTCGCCGAGTGCGCGCGGCTGCTCAAGCCCGGCGGGACGCTGGTCGTCGACGCCATCGCGGCCACCCGACTGGCCAACCTGCTCGCGGTGCGGATCGGCGAACGCCTCCCCGGCGGCCCGCCGCCGGGCATCCACGACCCCGCGCTGTTCGTCGACCGGGCGGCGTTGGCGGCCACCGCCGACCGGGTCGGGCTGGACCTGCGCCTGATCGGGCTGCGCCCGTCCCTGGCCGACCTGCTCGCCTGGCGGCGGGGACGGCGCCCCGGCGTCCGGATGCGACCGATGCGCTACACCGGCGTGCTGTTCGCCGGCTACGGCCGGAAGCGGCCGGTGGGGCCGTGGATCAGCGAGCCGCCCGCCGCGCACGTACCGTCGAGCGCATGAGCCAGAACGGCCTGCCGGGGCCGAAGGTGCTGGTGGCGCGCACGTGACGGCGGCGGTGATCACCGGCGCCGGCCGGGCGCTGCCCGCGACCTACGAGCAGGACGCCGTCTGGGAGGGCTTCTTCGCCCAGCACTACGCCGGCGTCCGGTCGGCCGAGCGGATCTTCAAGGCGACCGGCGTCCGCACCCGGCACGCCGTGGCCAACCCGGTCGACGAGGACCTGTCGAACTGGGGCACCGGCGCCCGGATGGAGCGCTACGTCGCCGAGGCGCTGCCGCTGGGCAAGCAGGCCGTCGCCGGGGCGCTGGACGCCGCCGGGCTGGCCCCCGGGGACGTCGGCCTGTTCGCCGTCGCCACCTGCACCGGGTACGCGACCCCCGGCCTGGACATCCGGCTGGCCAGCGACCTGGGCATGCCGGTGGGCCTGCAGCGCCTGCTGGTCGGGCACATGGGCTGCTACGCCGCCCTCCCCGGGCTCGGCGCGGTCACCGACTTCGTGACGGCCCGGTCCCGTCCGGCGGTGCTGCTGTGCTGCGAGCTGACCAGCCTGCACGTCCAGCCGGCCCAGCGGGACCTCGACCAGGTGGTGGCGCACGCGCTGTTCAGCGACGCCGCGGCCGCGGTCGTGGTGCAGCCCGGCGCCGGGCGGGGACGGCGGATAGCCGGACTGGTTGCCCGCACCGACTCCTCGACCGCGGACCACATGACCTGGGACGTCACCGACCTGGGCTTCCGGATGGGGCTGTCGCCGCGGGTGCCCGACGTCCTGGGCCGGCACGTCGGCGAGGTCGTCGACGAGCTGCTGGCCGGCGCCGGCCTGCGCACCGAGGACGTCGCCGGGTGGGCCGTGCACCCCGGTGGTCCGCGCATCCTCGACGTCGTCCGGGACGAGCTGGGGCTGCCCGAACGGCAGGTGGCCGCCTCCAGGCGGGTGCTCGCCGAGCACGGGAACTGCTCCTCCGCGACGGTGCTGCTGGTCCTCGAGGAGCTCGCCGACGTCGACGGCCCCGTGGTGGCCATGGCCTTCGGTCCCGGGCTCACGCTGTACGCGGCGCTGCTGCTGCCGGCCTGAGAGGCGCGCAGCAACTCCTTCCTGCGCCCCCTCGGCGGACCTAATCTCGGCCCCACCGCTCGTCGGTGGGGGCGAGGAGGGTCCCGTGGACGCTGCTGCCGGTCCAGTGCGGGTCTTCCTGTTGTGTCTCGACGAGGTCTTCCGCCGGGGCCTGGCCAGTGTGCTGGGCGACGACCCCCAGCTGATCGTGGTCGGCGAGGCCGAGACCGCCGCCGACGGGCTGGTCCGCGTGCCGGCCGTGCGGACCGATGTCGCCGTCCTCGACCTCCCGCTGGCCGGCGGGGCAGAGCTCTGCCGGCGGCTGCGCGGCGGACTGCCGGGGCTGCGCTTTCTCCTGCTGTCCGCCGACGACACCGCCGCGGCCCAGGCGCCGGTGCTCGGGCCGGGGGTCTCCGGGCACCTGCGCAAGCCGGTGCGCGGCCGGACCCTGGCCGCCGCCGTGCACGTGGTGGCGGCCGGCCTCCCGCTGACCCCGGCCGGGCTCAGCGGCGTCATCGAGCGCCGCCGCTCGGAGCCCACCGGCGACCGGTTGGCCGGCCTCACCGTGCGCGAGCGGGCGGTGCTCCGGCTCATCGGGGAGGGGATGACCAACCGTCAGATCGCCGACCGGATGGGGCTGGCCGAGAAGACGGTGAAGAACTACACCTCGCACCTGCTGGCCAAGCTCGGGCTCGAGCGGCGCACCCAGGCGGCGATTCTCGCCACCCGGTTGCGGGAGCCGGACCACCGCGGCTGACCGCCCGGTCGGGCGGTCAGCCGCGGGTGGGGACGGGCGGGGTCAGGGCCCGGTCGATCGGAGTTGCGGGTCGATCGGAGTTGCGTCAGGCGCCCCGGGCGAGCCGTCGGGCCGCGGTGCGGGAGACGGCGGGCCTGAGCAAGGTCTTGCCGACGGCACCCACGACGACGAGGTCGGCGCCACGCGCGGCCCCGGTGAGGGCGGCGAGCACGGCGGCGTCCAGCACGGCGGTCTGCACCTGGGCGGAGCTGCCGGTCTCGGCGACCGCCAGCCCCACCCGCGCGTCGAGGTCCGCGCGGCGGTCCCGACTGCCGTCCGGTGCGTCGGTCACGGCGACGGCGACGACCGTCGCCTCGCGGCGGGCCGCTTCGCGCAGTGCCCAGGTCAGCGCGGCGTACGTGGCCGGCGTCTCGTCGTCGACCACGAGCAGCCACGGGTGTGGCCGACGGAGCGGGACCGGTGCCTGGTGTGGAGCCGGGGCGACCGAAAGCCGCAGCGGTGGCTCCGGGGGGGCCGGGGCCGGGGCCGGCTCGGGGACGTCGACGGAAGCGGATACATCGCGGAGCACGGGGGTGTCGAGGTCCGGGGGGGTCCAGCCAGTGGGCATGCGCAGATAGTCACCGGGTCGCTGCCGGTGGGGTAGGGACCTAATGCCCGGACGTACCTGTTCCGAGTAGAGCGGGTCTAGGAACCGGGCACCCCGCGAGCGTGTCACTCCACAGAGCGACCGGGCAGCCGCTCACGGTCGTTCACATTGCTCGCCTGTACGCAAGGTCACCAGAGATCGCCGCGACGCCAGTCGCAGACCAGCCGGCCGTCGGGATCCAGATCGCCCGGGGTTGCCGGGGTCGGCAGCACGAAGACCTGCTCGTCCGGGGTGTCCACGATCCCGGTCGGGGTGAGCCCGGCCAGTGGGCCACGCCAGGGCAGCCACCCGCGGCGCAGGTAGAGCCTGGCGCCGTCCTCGCTGGCGGCCAGTGCGCCGAGCTCGGAACCGCCGGCGACCAGCCGTTCGGCGGTCGTCATCAGCGCGGTGGCGACCCCGCGGCGGCGGTACGCGGCGGCGGTGGTGACCGCCTCGACGTAGCCGGTGCGCAGCGTCTGCCCGCCGGCGATCAGGTGGCGGCCGACGACCGCGGCGTGCCCGGCCAGCTCGCCGTCCACGGTGGCCAGCACGTGCACGCCGCCGAGGGTGTGCGACCAGTCGTCGTCGGAGAACCCTCCCCGGAAGGCGGCGTCCAGGAAGGCCCGTAGCTGGTCGAGCTCGGCGGGCGGAAGGTCCGCGGTGGGCGCCGTCCGGACCACAACCCGGGCGGCAGCAGGTGCGCTGCTCACACCGCCATCGTGCAGGAGTGTGCCGGTGCACGGCCGGGGGAGCGGAGAGCGGGTGACGAGAATCGAACGCGCACTGTCAGCCTGGGGAAGCACCCCGTGCGGTTTCGGCCTCTACAGATCTGTGCAGCTCGGAGGCGGTGAGGGCCTCCAGGTGGAAGGGGCCAGGAGCCCTGCGTGGCACGTACGTGCACAACGCCCGCATCGCACAGCGGCCAGCTCCGGGCTCTACCGGTCCCTCGGCCTCATGGTCGATCCGGGCGAGACATCTCCCCGCGCGTCCTCGTGCCCGGAGCGGCGGAGGCGACCCGAAGCACGTGTAGGGCAAGCCTCACCCATAGGAGGTTCCTCACCCGCACCACGGGTTCAGTGCGGCGTCGTCGATGCCGACCTTGGGTGCATGCGGCAGGTACTGGGCAGCGGGGTCGGCGAGGCAGATGCGCGGCCACGATCGCGGGCCTGGCTGGGAAGCGGGGGCTGGTACCTGGCCGCGGCAGCCGGGCTGGGGATCGTGGTGCTGCTGCTCCAGGAATTGCTCACCTCCCGGGGAACGGGCCAGCTGCTTCGCAGCGAGGACATGGCGGCACGAGTAGGCGCGGTGCAGATCGAGTCGGACCGTGTGCTGGATCTTCTGGTGGGGGCGGAGTCGGGGCAGCTCGGTTACCTGCTCACCGGCCGGCGGGAGTTCCTCGAGTCCTACGAGGCCGCCGCGGCGGAGGTGCCGATCGCGCTGGAGCGCATGTCGGAGCTGGAGGCGGAGTATCACCATCAGCACGACCAGGTGCGGCAGCTGGAGGGATTGGCCGCCGCGAAGCTCCAGGAGCTGGCGTCGGCTGTGGAGCTGAGTCGCACCGGCGATGACGCGGCCACGGTGGCGGCAGTCGGCGGGCCGGGCCGGCAGCTCATGGCCGAGATCCGAGCGGTGGACGCCGCGCTGGCCGAGGAGCTGGACGCCGAGGTCGCCATCCAGGCCGAAGCATCGGCGCGGGCGCTGGACCGGGCACGGTGGGTGAGCGGCACGGGCACCGCCCTGATTCTCAGCCTGCTGCTGGCCATGCTCGGGCTGCTGCGGCACCGTGGCCGCCTGGAGTACCGCCAGGCTGAGGACGCACGGGAGCGCGGCCGCCTGATCGATCAGCTTGCGCACCTGGCCACCCACGACGCGCTGACGGGCCTGCCCAACCGGCGGCTGCTGCGCGACCGCATCGACCAGGCGCTGGCCCGCAGCGCGCAGGACCGGACGCTGATCGCGGTCTTCTTCGTCGACATGGACCACTTCAAGCATGTCAACGACAGCCGCGGCCACGCGGTGGGGGACGAGGTGCTGGCCGAGACCGCGCGCCGGCTACGGGCCCAGCTGCGCGCCACCGACACCCTCGCCCGGGTCGGCGGGGACGAATTCGTCGTCGTCTGCGAGGGACTGGCCAGCGCCGCGCAGGCCGACGAGATCGCCGCCGCACTGGCCGACCGGCTCACCGGCGGCCTCGAGGTCGCCGGCCAGCAGGTGCCGGTCTCCTTCAGCCTGGGCGTGGTGGTCGCCGCGCACGACCGCATCCACGGTGAGGCCACCCCGCGCGTCCTGACCGCCGAGGCGCTGCTCAACGCCGCCGACGCAGCCATGTACGCCGCCAAGGACGCCGGCCGGGCGCAACGGCGGCACTACGACGCCACCGAGGCCCGCCGCCGCACCGACCGCGACGGCCTCGCGGCCGACCTCGGGAGCGCCCTGGCCGAGGGCCAGCTGTGGCTGGCCTACCAACCGCTGGTCACCCTGCCCGGGAACGAGCCGGTCGGGGTGGAGGCGCTGCTGCGCTGGGAACACCCCACCCGCGGGCCGGTGCCGCCGGAGACGTTCATCCCGGTGGCCGAGGAGTCCGGGCTCATCGTGCCGATCGGCACCTTCGTGCTCCGGCAGGCTTGCGCCCAGGTCGCGGCGTGGAACGCGCTGCGGCTGCGCCAGGGCCGGCCGCCGCTGCACGCGTCGGTGAACGTCTCGGCCCGCCAGCTGCTCGACCCTGCCTTCCACGACGTGCTCGAACGCGCACTGCGCGACCCCGGGCTTCCGGCCGAGCTGCTCACTCTGGAGATCACCGAGAGCGTCCTGGTCGACAGCGTCAACGGCGCCGCCGACCGGCTCGAGCAGATCGCCGCTACCGGGGTCCGACTCGCCCTTGACGACTTCGGCACCGGTTACTCGTCGCTGTCCTACCTGCGCCGCTTCCCCGTCGAGACCATCAAGATCGATCGCTCGTTCACCGCTGGCCTCGGGCACTCCGACGCCGACGAGGCCATCATCAGCGCCGTCGTCAGCCTGGCCGACCGGCTCGGCCGCCGTGTCCTGGTCGAGGGCATCGAGACCCCCGACCAGGCCCGGCACGTCGCCCGCCTCGGCGCCCACCTCGGCCAGGGCTACCTCTACGGACGGCCACTCATGGCCGACCAGGTCCACGACATGCTGCTCGCCGCAACCCCGGACCCTCGGCCGGCGCTCGCCGGGGCCGTCCAGGCGGCGCCCGACGCTTAGTCCTCCAGCTCAGCGCCGGGGGTCGGTGGCGGCCAGCCCTCGCGAGCCAGTCGTCCGCTGGATGGCGGCACGAGGGCGTCCGGAGCGTTCCTGGCGGGATCTCGGCGGCGGTGAGGAACGCGGGAACGCTGTCCCGTGCGTGGTCCCGGGCGTTCTGGAGGTCGTGGGCACCTTTTCTCTCCCCACTGAGATGCCCTGACATCCCGATCACGCTGGATCGACGTCGGCGGTGGGCCATCTGCGTGCCGCAGCCGTGCCATGAGGGGTGGCACGAGGTGGGTCTTTCAGGGGACTCAGGCGTGTCTCGCCCGATCGGCCCGACAGCCGGCCTGATCTGGCCGTACGGGCCTCTGCCCTGGTGGCATCCGTGGAGCGGGTGACGAGAATCGAACTCGCACTGTCAGCTTGGGAAGCTGATGTTCTACCATTGAACTACACCCGCGACGGGCCTCTCGACCCTCGGCGGACAGCCTAGCAAGGCCCGGGACCGGGGTCGGGACCCGCTCGGGCGGACCCCTTTCGACCAGCAGGCCGCCACGGTTGCGAGGGCTCTCCCTAGACTCCGCGTCATGCTGCTGTCCGACCGTGACATCCGTGCCGCGCTGGACACCGGCCGGCTGGGTATCGAGCCCTTTGACGCCGACATGGTCCAGCCCTCCAGCATCGACGTGCGGCTGGACCGCTTCTTCCGGGTCTTCAACAACGCGCGCTACACCCACATCGACCCGGCGCTGCAGCAGGACGACCTGACCACGCTGGTCGAGCCGGCCGAGGACGAGCCCTTCGTGCTCCACCCGGGGGAGTTCGTGCTCGGCTCCACGCTGGAGGTCGTGCGTGTCCCCGACGACCTGGCCGCCCGGCTGGAGGGCAAGTCCTCCCTGGGCCGGCTGGGCCTGCTCACCCACTCGACCGCCGGCTTCGTCGACCCCGGCTTCTCCGGGCACATCACCCTGGAGCTGTCCAACGTGGCGAATCTGCCGATCACGCTGTGGCCGGGCATGAAGATCGGCCAGCTGTGCCTGTTCCAGCTCAGCTCCCCGGCCGAGCACTCCTACGGGTCGGCGGTGTACGGGTCGCGCTACCAGGACCAGCGGGGGCCGACGCCGTCCCGGTCGTTCCGCAACTTCACCCGGGCCGACACGCGTGCCACACCTCCGGTCTGACCGGCTCGCCCGGCCTGACCGGGTGGAGCTCCGTCGCCCGGCCGGGTGGTTGGTGGCGAGCGGCCGGATGACCAGCCACTCTGCGGGGTAGGGCTGTCCCATGGACCCCCGGGGAACGTCTGCCGCCGCGACGACGCGGCCCTCTCCCGAGCTCGACACGGTCGGCTCCTTCGACTGCGCGGAGGAGTCCGCGCACTACGCCTTCTCGGTGCAGTTGCTGCTCAACCACTACGCCGCCGTCGTTCCCTGGCGGTCCGAGGGGGTCGCCGAGCTCGGCAGCGGCGACGCGCGGGCCATCGGCCAGGTGGTGCGGACCATGCCGGGCCTCCGGGTCCACGGCACCGACATCAGCGCGACCTCCGTCGAGCGGGCGCGGGCGACCATCGACCAGCTCGGCGTGGCCGACCGGTACACCGTCGAGCTCGGCGACTTCTTCGAGTGGGCCGACTCCGCCGGCGGCCGTCAGGTGTCCACGGTCATCGCCAACCCGCCCTACATCCCCGCGCCCGACGGCGACATCCTGATGCCGGAGCTGTGGGGCGGCGAGCACGGCAACGACCTGGCCCTGCGCCTGCTCAAGGCCGGCTTCGAGCACCTGCTCGTGGCCATGCCCAGCTACTCCGACCCGGCCGAGACGCTCGAGACCGCCGCCGACCTCGGCTACCGGGTGGCCAACTTCCTGGCCATGGGCCTGGAGTTCGGCCAGTACAGCAACGAGCCGAAGGTCCGCGCACACATCGAGCAGCTCGTCGCCGGCGGGCACGGCTGGGCCGGGGACGACGAGTACGTCGTCGCCGTCGCCCTGCTGACCCAGTCCCCGGAGGTCACCCGGGACCGGTCGGCGCAGCTGCGCCGGGCCCTGCAGCTGCCCGGCTGAGGCCTCTCCGGTCAGGCGCCCGGCTCGCGCCGGCCGCGCGGCACGGTGACGGGAGGCTCGGTGCCGGCCACCTCGATCTCGGCATCGGGCGCGTTGCCCCGCGCGCCGGGCTCCGGGGTGCCCGGACCGAGCAGCCCGGGCACCTCGTCCTCCACGTACCGCTCGCGGCACACCATCCAGCCGGTGACGAACAGCAGCGCGGCGCCGACGTACACCAGCACGAACATCCCGGTGTAGCCGCCGGTCAGGCCCCGCAGCAGCCCGACCAGCAGCGGGCCGATGCCGGCCAGCGCGTAGCCCCAGCCCTGGGTGACCGTGGACAACGCCGCCACCGTCTCCGGGCTGCGACCACGCAGCCCGATCAGCGTCAGCACCATGGCGAAGGTGCCCATCCCGAGGCCGAGCAGGGACACCCACAGCCAGGTCAGGGTCAGCGGTGCCACCAGCAGCCCGGTCCAGCCGGCCAGGTAGCAGGCGAGGAAGCCGACCAGCATCGGCCGCTGCAGGTGCGGCCGCACGGCGCCCAGCGGGGCGAGGGCGTTGAGCGGGATGACGATGAGCGCGTTGACCCCGACCAGCACCCCGGCCGCGGACGCCGACATGCCCTGGTCGCGCAGGTACTGCGCCGTCCAGCCGACGATCACGTAGGCCTGCATGGCCTGCAGACCGAAGAACGCGGCCATCGTCCAGGCCAGCCGGCTGCGCACCAGCGCCCGCACCTTGACGGCGGAGTGCGTGCTGCGGGAGGAGCCGGGCCGGACCGGCACGACGAACCAGGGCAGGACGGCGACCAGCGCGAACACCGCCCAGGTGCCCAGCGCCCAGCGCCACCCCTGGGCGCCGACGGCCGCGGCGATCGGCGCGGTCGACACGCTCGCGACGGCGCCGCCGACCGCCAGCGCGGCGCTGTAGGCGCCCACCAGGAGCCCGGTGCGGGTCGGGAACCACTGCTTCACCAGGCTCGGCAGCAGCACGTTGCCCAGCGCGCCGCCCCCCATGGTCAGCACGGTGCCGGCGAGGAAGAGCCACACCGAGGGGGCGGCGACCCGCACGATCAGGCCGATCGTCATGACCAGCAGGGCCGCGGCCAGCACGTGGGCGTCCCGATAGCGGGCGGCCAGCGGCGGGCCGGCGAAGCCGATGAGCGCGAAGCAGAGCAACGGCATGGACGTGATCAGGCCGGCGAATGCCGAGGAGATGCCCAGCCCCTGCTCGATCTCCTCCAGCACCGGGCCGACGCTGTTGACCGCCGTCCGCAGGTTGAACCCGGTGAGCACGATCGCCGTGCCGACCAGCAGCAGGCCCTGCCGGGACGGTGCGGCGGGCGGGGCTGGGGCGGTGCTGGTCACGACGCGCGATGGTCCTCCAGGGCCCGGCGCTCCCGGCCACCGGCCCGCCGGGGGCTCAGCTGCGGGGCGCGGGGATCCGCCGCACCCGCGGCGTCACACGGGGAACGCGGCGCCACACCGCCTTCTGCAGCGCCAGCGTGGCCAGCGCCGCCGCCAGGATCCCGAGCAGGTTGATGCCCAGCTGTGTGGCCGCCTCGCGGAAGTCGGCGGATCCGCCCAGGGCGAGCGACAGGGCCATCTCCCCGGCCGCCGGCACCGTGGTCACCGAGATGAAGACGCCGACCAGCGCTCCGGACCGGGCGGAGGTGAGGGAGAGGACGCCGGCGATGCCGGCCAGCACGGCCACCACCAGGGACCAGCGGTCGGGCTGGGTGATGAAGCCGGTGGCCGGCCGGTCCTGGGCGAGCAGTTCCGGGCCGAGCCACCCCAGCCCGCGGCCGACCAGCGCGACCAGCGCGGTGAGGGCGATGGCCACCGCGAAGCCCGCCAGCAGCGAGACCACGGCCCGGCGGCCCACGCGTCCCCGCCGGTGGACGATGGCCACGGCCAGCGCGGCGAGCGGGCCGAACTCCGGACCGAGCACCATCGCGCCGATCACCAGCGGTGCCGAGTCGTTGACGATGGCCACGGCCGCCAGCAGCGTCGCGATGGTGAGGAAGGCGAGGTAGGACACCGACAGCGCCGCGTCCGCGGCCGTCGTCCGCACCACCTGCTCCCAGATGACCGCGTCCGAACCGTCACCCGGTGCCCGTCGCTCCGCCTCCTCCGCGGGCCGGGACACCGCCGCGTCGACCGCCTCCATCACGATGCCGCCGTCCCGGTCGACGTCCAGCTCACGCAGCCCGTCGATCAGGTGGTCGGCCGACTCGCGGGCCACGTCGACGAGGAACAGGTCGCCGGCCGGCCGGACCGAGCCGCCGGGAACGACCGCCAGATGGGCCACCCCGGGGTCGCCGTCCAGCAGGTCGCGGACCGCGCCGCTGCGGTCGGCGGGCACGGTGACCCGCAGGTGGAGGAGCACTGCGGAGGTCTAGCGGGTGCCGCTGACGGTGACGGTCACGTCGGCGATCGGGCGGGTGGTGCCGTCCCCGGCGACGGCGAGCATGGCCAGCTGGTGCGGCCCGTCCCCGGCGGGGGCGGCCAGCAGCAGGGTGGGGCTCAGGCACTGCTGCAGCTGCAGCTGCGGGCCGACCGGCGACTCGGTGTAGGACACGGTGCTGCCGGCGTCGCCGCGGACCGGCACGCCGTCCAGCGTCACGACGTAGCGGACGCCGTCGGGGCCGGTGAGGCGGAAGCGGAGCGCCTCGCCCGCGGTGACGACGCTGGTGGCCACCCCGATCGCGGGGGTGTCGCAGTCGGCGGCGAGCGGCACGTCCACGGGCCCGCGGCTGCCGGCGAAGGCCAGCACCACCAGGGCGGCCGCGGCGACCGCGAGCCAGGTCCAGTGCCGGCCGCGGCGGATGGGCAGCCGGTCGTCGGCGAGCACCCGCTCGTCGTTGATGTCGCGGGCGTAGTGCAGCTGGGTGCGCCGGTTGCCGGCCCTGAGCTCGGGGTCCTCCCGGCCCCGGACGCCGCCGAAGACGAAGCTCATCGGCCGGCGTCCGGGGTCCGGGGGTGGTGCGTCATGCGACCAGTGTGGCTGCGGTCGGCTCAGTCGTGCTGCGTGGCGGCCGAACCGGTGCCGGCCGGGTCGTCGGGCTCGGTGCCGACGTCCGGACCGGACCCGGTGCCCGGGGCGCCGACCGGCGCCAGCGAGCGCAGCAGGATCTGGCTCACGTCGAGGACCTCGACATGCTCCTTGGCCTCCCCGGACTGCTTCTTGGAGGTCAGCGCGTCCGACAGCATCGTGATGCAGAACGGGCACGCCGTGGAGATGACGTCGGGATCGAGCTCGAGCGCCTCCTCGGTGCGCTCGACGTTGATCCGCTTGCCGATCTTCTCCTCCATCCACATCCGCGCACCGCCGGCGCCGCAGCAGAAGCCGCGGTCCTTGCAGCGGTGCATCTCCTGGGTGGTGAGGCCCTGGACGGAGTCCAGGATCTCCCGCGGCGGGGTGTAGACCTTGTTGTGCCGGCCCAGGAAGCACGGGTCGTGGTAGGTGACCTTGCGGTCGATCGGGGTGACCGGGGTGAGCCGGCCTTCCTCCACCAGCTTGCCCAGCAGCTGCGTGTGGTGGACCACGTCGTAGTCGCCGCCGAGCTGCGGGTACTCGCGGTTGATCGAGTTGAAGCAGTGCGGGCAGGTGGCGACGATCTTCCGCCGGCCGGTCTCGCGGCCCTCGAACGCGGTGTTGAGCGTCTCCACGTTCTCCGCCGCCAGCTGCTGGAAGAGGAACTCGTTGCCCATCCGGCGGGCCGGGTCGCCCGAGCAGGTCTCCCCGTTGCCGAGGACGGCGAACTCCACGCCGGCGGTGTGCAGCAGCTCGGCGACGGCCTTGGTGACCTTCTTGGCGCGGTCGTCGATGGCGCCGGCACAGCCGACCCAGAACAGGTACTCGACGTCGTCGTCGATGGTGCCCTCGACCTGCCGGACCTCGAAGCCGAGGTCCTTCATCCACTCCTCGCGGACGTTGCCGCCCACGCCCCACGGGTTCCCTCGGTTCTCCAGGTTGCGCATCATCACGCCGGCCTCGGAGGGGAAGTTCGACTCGATCAGCGTCTGGTAGCGGCGCATGTCCATGATGTGGTCGACGTGCTCGATGTCGACCGGGCACTGCTCGACGCAGGCACCGCAGTTGGTGCAGCTCCACAGCACGTCGGGGTCGATGACCCCGCCCTCCTCGAGGGTGCCGACCAGGGGGCGGTGCGCCTGGGCGTCGTTGGTGCCGGGGATGCGGGCGTAACCGGAGGCCCAGG
>JAOPUQ010000213.1 GCA_025963425.1 Modestobacter sp.
GGCCAGATCGAGGGCGGCATCGTGCAGGGCATGGGGCTGGCGCTGATGGAGGAGGTGGTGGTCGCCGATGGGCTGATCACCAACCCCGACTTCCAGGACTACCTGATCCCCACCATCGTCGACGCCCCCGAGGTGGTCAGCACCTACGTGACCGACCCGGAGCCCGGGATGCCGCACGGCTGGAAGGGCGTCGGCGAGCCGCCGCTGTGCACCGCGGTGCCGGCGGTCGCCGCCGCCGTCCGCGCCGCCACCGGGCTGCCGCTGCCGGCGGTGCCGATCAAGCCCGAGCACGTGGCGCTCGGGCTGGGTGCGGCGCCGACGGTCACCTGGACGACGCCGCGGCCGGCGGACCCGTCCCGGCTGGCGGACGTCGTGGTCGACGAGGAGGCGCGCGACGCACCCGGCACGATGGCCGAGGAAGGCGCTCCCGGCGGTTCCTGACCGCCGGCCGCGGCTCAGCCCTGCGGCTCGTCGTCCACCTGAATGTCCAGCTGGGCGTCGTCGCCGTCGACCGAGGTCACCGAGACGGTGACGCCGTACTCGGTCGGGTCGTCCTCCGCGGTGAGCGTGCACCGCACCTCGGCCCCGACCTCCGCCTCGAGCTCGTCGGGGCAGGAGATGTCCGGGCGGACGCCGATCTGCAGCTCGAGCCTGTCCTCGGACTCGGTCGCCACGTCGTCGGCGGCGATCACGCTCGCGCCGCAGGCCGAGAGGCACAGCGCGGCCATCGGGCCGGCGATCAGCAGGACGAGACGGTTCCTGGTGCGGGAGATGGGAGCTCCTCGGTGGCCGGCACCAGGGCTCTCCTGGGCGGGAGCTGTGAAGCTATCGCCCGCGCGCGGCGGCGCGGCCCAGCTGCGGGTGGGGTTCGCGCACGACGTTGATCCGGATCATCCGGGTTCCGGTCCGTTCAGCAGCCGGCCCACCGCGGCCGACAGCCCGCCGAGCGGGGGAGACGGCTCGCCGGGGAGCGGCCGGGACGCGACCAGCCGACCGGCCTCCGCGGGGTCCAGCCGCAGCGCCCCGAGCACCTCCAGCGCCTGGACGTCGGGCAGCGCGTCGAACCAGCGACGTCCCAGCTCCGCGCGGCCCTCCGCCGTGGGCCGCCCCCAGAGCCGGAGCCGGGCCATCCCGCCGTCCGGGAAGACGTCCAGCCGCACGCTGCCGACGCCGGGGGCGCAGGGCAGCACGAACCGGTGCCGGGTGTCGGGCTGCAACCGGGTGCGGGGCAGCAGCTCGACCTCCGCGCCGTCGGCGGTCCGGCCGGTCAGTGCGGCGGTGCCGGGGGCGTTGCCCAGGAACCAGGACGTGTCCAGCTCGGCCAGGGTCACCACGCCCTCGCAGGCCAGCGACACGTCGACCCAGTCGTTGCCCTCCCCGCGGCGGCGGGCGTTCTCCCAGCCCTCGCCCATCGAGCGGGCCACCCCGCGGCCGATCAGCTGGTGCGGGCTGCCGTAGAACGCGTTGCTCGCCCCGGTGACCCGGCCGCCGTTCTCCGAGGCCGCCAGGTCGAAGGGGCCGGCGTCGACCAGCCGGGGGTCGGGGACGACGGTGCCGTGCACCCGGAGCCGGGCGACCCCGCCGTCCGGGTGGATGGCCAACCGCACGTGGGTGAGCCGCCGGTCGGAGTCGACGGGGAAGGTGTTGGCGGTGTCGCCGGCCAGGTCCGACAGCGGGAGCAGCGGCTGCCAGTCCGCCCGCTCGAGCTCCGCGACCGAGGGGTGGCCCTCGACCGCCGCCCCGTCCAGCGAGGCCTGCGGCGGGTAGTTGCCGGTGAAGAACGCGGTGTCGTCGACGACGCCCGCCACGACCCCCGGGGCACCCAGCCGGACGATCGCCCAGTCGTGCCCGGGGCTGCGCCGCCGCCGGGTCTCCCAGCCGTCGTACTCCTTGCCCTTGTGCCCGAACTCGGTCCGCGCGACGGCAGGGTGCGGCAGCACCAGGTTCTCCCGGGCCGCGAAGAACTCGTCGTTGGCGGCGACCACGGCACCACCCAGGGTGCGGCTGGCGAGGTCGGGCAGCTGCAGGGGGTCGGTCATCGGTCTCCAGACGGATCGGGGCGTTCGCGGGTTCCTGTGGGGCGGGAGGGTAGAGGAGGGGGACGGAGCCGATCGACCGATCCTGGGAGGCACCATGACCAGCCCCGACGACGATCTCGAGGCCCGCGCCAAGCAGCACGTCGAGCAGCTGCCCGCGGAGACCGCGCTCGGCAACGCCGACCCGGCCGGCGGGGTCGACGACGATCCGAAGGTCCTCGACCAGGCGGCCGAGGAAGAACCGCAGCAGTAGGAGCTCAGGCGCTCCCCCGGCCGAGCAGCCGACCGAGCGGTGCGCCGTCGGGCTCGATCACCTGCCCCCGCAGCCACGTCCGCCGTACGACACCGGTCAGCTCGCGGCCGGCATAGGGCGTCACCGGGTTGCGGTGCTGCAGGGCGCCGACGTGCCAGCGCTGGTCGGGGGCGAAGGCCACCAGGTCGGCGTCCTTGCCGACCGCGATGCCGCCCTTGGCCGGCAGCCCGGCCAGCGCCGCCGGCGCCGCCGACATCCACCGGACGACGTCGCCCAGACCCACCCCGCGGGCGCGGGCACCGGTCCACACCGCCGGCAGGGCGACCTGCAGTCCGGCGATGCCGCCCCAGGCCAGCCCGAAGTCCCCGACGTCCAGGCGCTTGAGTTCCACGGTGCACGGCGAGTGGTCGCTGCCCACCAGGTCGACGTCGCCGGCGGCCAGCGCAGTCCACAGCGCCGACCGGTGCCGCGCCTCCCGGATCGGCGGGCAGCACTTGAACGCCGTGTCCCCGTCGGGGACCTCCTCGGCGCTGAAGGTCAGGTAGTGCGGACAGGTCTCCACGCTGATCCGCACGCCGTCGGCGCGCGCGGCCCGCAGCATCGGCAGCGCGTCGGCGTCGGCCAGGTGGACGACGTGCACCCGGGCGCCGGTGTCCCGGGCCGCGGCGATCAGCCGGCCGATGGCGGTCTCCTCCGCCGCGCCGGGCCGCGAGGCGAGGAAGGCCGGATAGCTGGCGCCGTCGGGGTCCGGGGCGGCGGCGATCACCCCGTCGTCCTCGCAGTGGGCGATGAGCAGCCCGTCGACCGCGGCCAGCGCGGTGAGCGCGGCCCGCAACTGGTCGTCGTCCAGTGGCGGGAACTCGGGCACCCCGGAGTCGAGCAGGAAGCACTTCACCCCGACCGCCCCGGCGGCCAGCAGGGGCGCGAGCTGCTCGGCGTTGCCCGGGACGGCGCCGCCCCAGAAGGCCACGTCCACCCGCACCTGCCCGGCCGCCGCCTCGCGTTTCACGTGCAACGCCTCGACCGACACCGTCGGCGGGATCGAGTTGAGGGGCATGTCGACGATGGTGGTGACGCCCCCGGCGGCCGCCGCCCGGGTGGCCGAGGCGAAGCCCTCCCACTCGGTGCGCCCGGGCTCGTTCACGTGCACGTGGCTGTCGACCAGGCCGGGCAGCAGCACCTCGTCGTCGTCGAGCGTGACCGGGTCGTGGCCGGCCTGCTCGTAGCCGGTGACCGCGGTGACCACCCCGTCGGAGACGTGCACGGCGGCCGGCTGCTCACCGGCGGGCAGCACCACCCGCCGGGCGCGGACGACGAAGGAACCGCTCACCGGGCCACCTCCACGGCCGCGACGGCGTCGTCCAGCGCCGCCAGCCGGGCCACCGTGTCGTGCAGCTCCGAGCCCCACGCGGCGCTCACCCAGCCACCCGGCAGCGGCAGCCTGACGGCGTCGTCCCCGGTCAGCACGTCGACGGTCTCCCCCGGGCCCACGGCGACGGTCGAGGCGTAGGCGCGCGGCGTGACCGGCGGGAGCCAGGCGGGCGCACCCGGGCCCAGACCGACGGTCGTGTGCAGCACCGGGCGCCCGTCCCGCTCGACCCGGATGGTGCCGGTCCACCGCCCGGGTTCCTCGCCCGCCCGGCCCAGCAGCACCTGCTCGGTGGCGACCAGCTCGCCCTCGCCGGTCAGCAGGACGCGCAGCTCGGCGGAGTGCACGGCCCGTGCGGCGACGACGGTCGGCTCGGGACGCAGGTCCAGCAGCCCGGCCACCTCGGCGTGCACCACCTGCCGGGACGGCGGCGACTTCCCGCGCGCCGGGAGCACGACGGCGGCCGCGACCGAGCGCACGCTCAGCCGGGCTCCTTCCTCGACGACCAGCCGGATCTGGGCGTCGTCCCCGCCCAGCGGTCCGAAGGCGGCGGCCACCAGGTGCACCGTCCGCGGCCCGGTGCGGCGCACCGCCAGCTGGCCACTGGCCCGGACGACCGGGAGCACCGTGCGGCCGCCCGGCCCCCGCCGGGCCACCACCTCCACCGCCGTCCTCATCGGGCGGTCTGCAGCGCCTTCACCCGCACCTGCTCGCGCACCCACTCGGCCACCGGCGCAGCGCTCGGGTCGTCACGCAGCGAGATCAGCAGCGTCGGCTTGCCGCCGCGGACGGCGTCGGAGTCCCGGCGCATGACCCCCAGGTCGGCCCCGACCATCGGCGCGAGGTCGGTCTTGTTCACCACCAGCAGGTCGGCGCCGGTGACCCCGGGGCCACCCTTGCGCGGCACCTTGTCCCCGCCGGCGACGTCCACCACGAACACCTGCACGTCGACCAGCCCGTAGCTGAACGACGCGGTCAGGTTGTCGCCGCCGGACTCGACGAACACCAACTCGAGCCCCGGGTGGCGGGACTCCAGCAGCTCGACGGCGTCCAGGTTGGCGGTGATGTCGTCGCGGATCGCGGTGTGCGGGCAGCAGCCGGTCTGCACCGCCTCGATCCGGTCGTCGGGCAGCACGGCGTTGCGGCGCAGGAAGTCGGCGTCCTCGGTCGTGTAGATGTCGTTGGTGACGACCGCGAGGTCGAACTCGCCGCCCAACGTGCGGCACAGCGCGGCCGCCAGCGCGGTCTTGCCCGAGCCCACCGGGCCGCCGAGCCCGACCCGCAGCGGGCCGCCGTGCCGGTGCCCGGGGGCGTAGGGGTCCACGTGATCGTCGAGGTTGTGGTCAGGAGGCAAAGAACCGGTCCTTCCGGGCGAGGTGCACTTCGGCGAGCAGGTCCAGGAGTGGGTCTGCGGTAGCCGGCTGGTCGAGCGCCGCGGCGGCCGCGACCTCGTCGACCTCGGCGGCCAGCCGGGCGGTCACCGCCGCGACGGTGATGGGGTCTGCGGCCAGCAGCCGCTGGGCCGCGGTCGCCGGGCCGCTGATCGAGAGGTAGGCCGCCGCCGCGGCGGCGTCCCAGCCGGTCAGCCCGCCGGCGGCGGCGGCCACGCCCAGGGCGAGCGGGTGGTGCGGCTGGGCGGGCAGCTCCCCCCAGGCCGGGTGCGGCCAGGCACGGGCGCCCACCCGGACCAGCCCGCGTCCCTGCTGCCGGGACGCCGCCCGGAGCGCCGGGGAGGGGATGCGGGCGTCGGCCTCGGCGTCCAGCGCTGCCAGGGCCGCGCGCCCGTCGCCGTC
>JAOPUQ010000225.1 GCA_025963425.1 Modestobacter sp.
CGGCCGCCGCCGCTACGTCCCACAGACCTGGATGACTTTCCCACCCATAACAACGCTTGCTGCCGAACTCAGCCGCCGATGACCACGGCGCCGGACGTGCCGACCTGCACGAAGCGGACGACGCCGGTCCGCGGCTCCAGGGTCTGCTCCTCCATCCAGAACACGTAGGGCGTCCCGGGCGTCAGGCCGGTCATGGTGAGGGTGATCGGCACACAGCCGTCGGGCTGGGCCACCGTCTGCTGCGGCGCGGCCGGCTGGGCGCCCGTCACGAGCACCTGGCTCACCGCCGTCACCCGGTAGCCCTGCACCTCGGGGGAGCCGTCGGTCATCCAGGTGAGGGTGGCCGACCCGGCGCCCGGTTCGGCGCCCGGGACGATCCGGCGCGGGGAGCCGTACCCGCCGCAGGTCGCGGTCGGCGGGGTGAACGAAGGTGCGGTGCCGACGGCGGCCAGCGGCACGGGGACCCGGTTGACGCGGGCGGGCCGGGGCGGCTGCGGGACCTGCATGCCACCGGTCGCGGCAGCGGCGACGGGGAGGTCGGGGTAGACCGCGGCCGGCCGCTGCGCGGAGTTCGTCCAGGGAGTGGTAGGCATCGCGGCCGTGGCGGCGGTGACCTGGACCGGCGGAGCGGCGGGCGTGCAGGCCGGCAGCAGCGCGACGGCGGCCGCGGCCACGGCCAGGCCGCCCCAGCGTCCGCGCAGCCCACCCCGGGTCGTGCTGCCCATGCAGGCTCCCTGTCTCGACGGCCGTCTTCCACATGGAGGGTCGGCAGTCCGGGCCCCGGACTTGACCCGGGCGCCGGTCCGGGAATGGCCGGCCGCCGCCGCGCCTTCGCCCTTCTCGTGCAGCCCGCCCCCTCGGCCGAGACGTCGACCAGCCCCGCGCCCGACCTGGAGACCGCGGCGGTGCAGGTGTCGACCCGGCGGATGGTGCTGGCGGTGGTCGCCCTCGCACTGGGCGGCTTCGCCATCGGCACCACCGAGTTCGTCACCATGGGTCTGCTGCCCGACATCGCCGGCGGCGTGGGTGTCGACATCCCCGCCGGCGGCCACGTCATCTCGGCCTACGCCATCGGTGTGGTGGTGGGTGCGCCGGTGATCGCGGCGCTCAGCGCCCGGCTGCCCCGCCGGGCGGTCGCCGTCGGGCTGATGGCGGCGTTCCTGGTCGGCAACGGCCTGACCGCGGTCGCGCCGGGCTACCGGACGCTGCTGCTGGCCCGGTTCGTCGCCGGGCTGCCGCACGGCGCCTACTTCGGCGTCGCCTCGCTGATCGCCGCCGCGCTCGTCGCCCCGCACCTGCGCGGCCGCGCGGTCAGCTCGGTGCTGCTCGGTCTGGCGATCGCCAACGTCGTCGGCGTGCCGGCCGCCACGTGGCTCGGCCAGCACCTGGGCTGGCGGTCGGCCTACTGGACCGTCGTGGCGATCGCGGCGCTGACCGTGGTGGCGGTGCTGGCCGTCGTCCCGTCCATCCCCGGCCGGGCCGAGGCGACGCTGAAGAACGAGCTGGGGGCGCTGCGCCGTCCGCAGGTGCTGCTGACCCTGCTGGTCGGGGTGGTCGGCTTCGGCGGCATGTTCGCCTTCTACAGCTACGTCGCCCCGCTGGTCACCGACGTGACCGGCATGTCCAAGGGCTTCGTGCCGGTGGTGCTGCTGGCGTTCGGCGTCGGCATGGTGGTGGGGACGGCGCTGGGCGGCCGGCTCGCCGACCGGGCGCTGTTCCCCTCGCTGTTCGGCGCGGTCGTGGTGATGGCACTGGTGCTGATCAGCGTGGTCGTCGCCGCGCAGCACCCGGTCCCGCTGCTGGTCGGCGCCTTCGTCGTGGCGGTGTCCAGCTCGGTGCTCGCCGTCTGCCTGCAGCTGCGGCTGATGGAGACCGCCGGTGAGGCGCAGATGCTCGGCGCCGCGCTGAACCACTCGTCCCTGAACACCGCCAACGCGCTGGGCGCCTGGCTCGGGGGCCTGGTCATCGCCGCCGACCGCGGCTACACGGCCCCCAGCGTGGTCGGGGCCGGGCTCGCCGTCGTCGGGCTCGGCGTGCTGACCGTGTCCGGGCTGCTGCAGCGGCGCGAGAGCCGCGCCGTCCGGGACCCCGGACGGCGTGAGCCCGGCGGCTCGCCCCCGGTCAGTGCTCCTCGCTGCAACGCGGTGCAACGTTGACGGGCCCGCTCCCTGCGGCAGGCGAGCCTGATCCCATCCGTCCACGAGGACCGGACCGGCTGATCGTTCCGCAGATGAGGAACCGCACGCGCCTCCCACCCAGGTAAGCGTGGCCTAAGCCTTGTGTCCGTTGTCACACTGCGTGCAGACCTGCGGGACGACCGCAGTACGCAGCCGAAGCAACGAAGCGGAGGACACGTGACCCAGATCAACGTGCGGGTCGATGGGACGTCCTACTCGGACGACGTCGAGCCCCGGACCCTGTTGGTCCACTACCTGCGGGAGGGCCTCGGGAAGGTCGGCACCGTCGTCGGGTGCGACACCAGCAACTGCGGCGCCTGCACCGTCCACCTCGACGGCGAGGCCGTGAAGTCCTGCACCGTGCTGGCCGTCCAGGCCGACGGTGGCACGGTCACCACCATCGAGGGGATCGCCGACGGCGGCACCCTGCACCCGATGCAGAAGGCCTTCCACGAGATGCACGGCCTGCAGTGTGGCTTCTGCACCCCGGGAATGATCATGGCTTCGATCGACCTGGTCGGTGACAATCCCGACCCCAGCGACTCCGAGGTCCGCGAGGGCATCGAGGGCAACCTCTGCCGCTGCACCGGCTACCAGAACATCGTCCGGGCCGTGCAGCAGGCGGCCGCCGAGATGCGCGGCGGCTCTCCGGCCGGCAACGGCGCCGTCGCGCCCGCGGTCGTCGACACCGCCGCCGCTCCGCACGTGGTGGCCCAGGCATGACCGCCGTCGAGGACCCGACCAGCACCGCCCCCGAGGCCCCGGCCAACCAGGTCGGCCAGGCGCGGCTGCGCAAGGAGGACGCCCGGCTGATCACCGGGAGGACGACCTGGACCGACAACATGGTCCTGCCCGGGATGCTGCACCTGGCGATCCTGCGCAGCCCGGTCGCCCACGCCCGGATCACCCACCTGGACGTCAGCGCCGCCCAGGAGCGCCCGAACGTCGTCGCGGTCTACACCGGGCAGGACTTCGCCGAGGAGCAGGGCTCCCTCCCCTGCGCCTGGCCGGTCACCCCGGACATGGTCAACCCCGGGCACCCCTCCATCGCCGTCGACCAGGTCAACCACGTCGGCGAGGCCGTCGCGATCGTCGTGGCCCGCACCAAGGTCGCCGCCGCCGATGCCCTCGAGTCGATCGACATCGACTACGAGAACCTGCCGGTGGTGCTGGACATGGAGGAGGCCGTCAAGGAGGGCGCCGACCTGGTCCACGACCAGACGTCGTCCAACACCAGCTACCACTTCGTCTTCGACGCCGGCGAGGCCGGCACCGGGACCGACACCGACCAGGCCTTCGCCGACGCCGAGGTCACCGTCACCCGCCGCTTCATCCAGCAGCGCCTGATCCCGGCGTTCATGGAGCCGCGCTCGGCCGTCGTCCAGCCCCAGGGCGACAACTACACGCTGTGGTCCTCCACCCAGATCCCGCACATCCTGCGGGTGATGGCCGCGATGGTCACCGGCATCCCCGAGCACAAGCTGCGCGTCATCGCCCCCGACGTGGGCGGCGGTTTCGGCGGCAAGCTGCAGGTCAACCCGGAGGAGATCCTCTGCCTCCTGGTCGCCCGGCGGCTGGGCAGGCCGGTCAAATGGACCGAGAACCGCAGCGAGTCGCTGATGACCGCCCACCACGGCCGCGACCAGATCCAGTACATCGACTTCGCCGCCGACCGCGACGGCACCGTCAAGGCGCTGCGTGTGCGGCTGCTGGCCGACATGGGCGCCTACCTGCGGTTGATCACCCCGGGCGTGCCGGCGCTGGGCGCCTTCATGTTCCCCGGGATCTACAAGTTCCCGGCCTACCGCTTCGAGTGCGACGGCGTCTTCACCAACAAGGTGCCCACCGACGCATACCGCGGCGCCGGCCGCCCGGAGGCGACCTTCGCCATCGAGCGGATCATGGACGAGCTCGCCGTCGAGCTCGGCATGGACCCGCTGGAGCTGCGGCGGAAGAACTGGATCAACGCCGAGGAGTTCCCGTTCACCACGGTGGCGGGGCTGCAGTACGACAGCGGTGACTACGCCCAGGCCACCCAGCAGGCCCTGGACCTGCTCGGCTACGACGAGCTGCGCGCCGAGCAGCAGCGCCGGCGGGAGGCGAACGACCCGGTCCAGCTGGGCATCGGCTTCTCCACCTTCACCGAGATGTGCGGCCTGGCCCCCTCCCGGGTCCTCGGGTCGCTGTCCTTCGGCGCCGGCGGCTGGGAGTCGGCCTCGATCCGGATGCTGCCCACCGGCAAGGTCGAGGTCGTCACCGGCTCGACGCCGCACGGGCAGGGCCACGAGACCGCGTGGAGCCAGATCGTCGCCGACCAGCTCGGCGTCCCCTTCGAGGACGTCGAGGTGCTGCACGGCGACACCGCCATCTCCTCCCGCGGCCTGGACACCTACGGGTCCCGGTCGCTGGTGGTGGGCGGCACCGCGGTGGTCAAGGCCGCCGAGAAGGTGGTCGCCAAGGCCCGGAAGATCGCCGCGCACCTGCTCGAGGCCAGCGAGGACGACCTGGAGTTCACCGGCGGGAAGTTCTCCGTCCGGGGGACGCCGGGTGCCGGGGTCGGCATCCAGGAGGTGGCGCTGGCCATCTTCGCCGCGCACGACTACCCGGAGGGCATCGAGCCCTCCATCGACGCCGAGGCGACCTTCGACCCGGAGAACTTCTCCTTCCCGCACGGCACGCACCTGTGCGCGATGGAGGTCGACACCGAGACCGGCTTCGTGAAGATCCGCAAGTACGCCTGCGTGGACGACG
>JAOPUQ010000229.1 GCA_025963425.1 Modestobacter sp.
CGCACAAGCACGCCTCGCTGGGCCTGCGCCCCGAGCAGTACCAGGTCGTCTACGACAGCCTGATGTGGGCGATCGGTGACGTTCTCGGCGACGCCGTCACGCCGGAGGTGGCCGCGGCCTGGAGCGAGGTCTACTGGCTGATGGCCTTCGCGCTGACCAACACCGAGCGGGGCCTCTACAGCGCCCGCGGCGTGCGGCCGGAGATCGTCTGGCGGAAGTGGGAAGTCGAGGAGAAGGTCCGCGAGACCGACGACGTCGTCCTGTTCCGGGTCAAGCGGACCGACGACCGCCCGGTGCGCACCTCCCTGCCCGGGCAGTACGTCACCGTTCAGATGGCCATGCCCGACGGCACCCACCAGCCGCGCCAGTACAGCCTCACCCGCGCCGACGACGGCGAGCACCGCCAGTTCGCGGTCAAGCGGGTGCACGGCGGCGGCAAACCCGACGGCGAGGTGTCCAACCTGCTGCACGACACCGTCGACGTCGGCGACGTCCTCACCATGTCGCTGCCCTTCGGCGACGTCGTACTCGACGACTCCGGGCGCCCGCTGGTCTTCGCCAGCGCCGGCATCGGGATCACCCCGATGGCCGGCATGCTCTCCCACCTGGTGGCCGCCGGCTCCCACTTCGACGTGATGGTCCTGCACGCCGACCTGAACGAGGAGTCCTTCGCCCTCCGCCGGCAGGTGCTCGACGACGTCCGCGCGCTTTCCCACGCCACCATGCACGTCTGGTACGAGCAGGGTGCCGACGGGTCGCTGCCGGTCGACGGGCGGTTCGCCGGCACGATGGACGTCTCCGGGGTCGACCTGCCCGGCGACGCCACCTACTACCTCTGCGGCCCGCTGCCGTTCATGCAGGCGATCCGCAGCACGCTGCTGGATCGCGGAGTCGCGGCGCACGACATCCAGTACGAGGTCTTCGGCCCCGACCTGTGGCAGGCCGACGCCGACTAGTGCCCGTCCTGCGGATCAGCTCGTAGGTGCGAGCGGCCGCATCCGGAGTTCAGCAGAACTCGAGGCGGACGGTGGGCGTGACCGGCAGCGCCTGGCAGGTGAGCACCACCCCGCTCCGCACCTCGTCGGGCTCCAGCGCGTCGTTGCTCGCCATGGTCACCTGCCCCTCGACGCAGCGCGCCCGGCACGTTCCGCACACGCCGCTCCTGCAGGCGTACGGCGCGTCGGAGCGGACCTCGAGCAGCGCATCCAGAACAGCCGGCCCGGAACGCGACATCTCCAGCACGGTGGTCCGGCCGTGCAGGAGGACGCTGACCGACACCGCCGGACCCGGCGCCGCCGGGAGCGCGGCGGCCGGCGCGACGGCTCCGGCGTAGAAGAGCTCCCGGTGCACGGACGCGGGCTCGGCCCCGGCCTCCAGGAGGGCGTCCCGCGCGTCAGCGACCACGTCCTGCGGCCCGCACACGTACCACTGGTCGACCCGCTCGACGCTGACGAAGGCAGCGAGCAGGGCATCGAGGCGGGCCCGGTCGAGCCGCCCGTTGAGCAACTCGGCTTCCTGCTGCTCGGCCGTGAGCACATGCAGCACCTGCAACCGGCCAGGATGGCGGTCCTTCAGGTCGGCCAACTCCTCGAGGAACATGACATCGCGGCTGGTGCGGTTGCCGTAGACGAGCACCACCTCGCTGTCCGGCTCGACCTCGAGCACCGTGGAGGCGATCGACATCAACGGGGTGATCCCGCTCCCGACGGCGATCAGCCCGTACGTCCGCCGGTTCCCGGCCGCGAGCACCGGTCCGAAGGTGCCGGTGGGCGGCAGTGCCTCGACCTCGTCACCCACGCGCAGCTGTTCGGTCAGCCAGGTGGAGACGACTCCGCCCGTCAGGCGCCGCACCGCGACCTGCAGGGTGCCGCTCCCGGCGGCGGTACACAGGGAGTACGTGCGCCGCTCCTCCCGGCCGCCGACCAGCCGTCGGAGGACGAGGTGCTGGCCGGCCCGGAAGTCGAAGAGACCGCCCTGCCCGGCCGGCGCCTCCAGGGTGATGGCCACAGCATCGGTTGTCAGCGGTGCGACGGCCCGCACGGCCAGTCGGTGGAACTCGGTCGCCCGGCCCGGCCGCATGCGGGTGTCGCCGGTGCTCGCGTCGGTCATGGCGGTCAGTGGTCCTTGAACAGGTCGAAGGGCTCCCGGCAGCTCCGGCAGCGCCACAGCGACTTGCAGGAGGTCGATCCGAAACGACTCAGCTCCTCGGTGTCCGGGGATCCGCACTGCGGGCAGCCGACCGCAGCCCTCCCCCGCGCACCCAGCGAGCCCAGGACGGCGCTCAACGGGATGTCCACCGGACCCGACGGCCCGGCGGTGGGCGGCGAGATGCCGTAGGCCCGCAGCTTGTCGCGAGCCTGCTGGCTCATCCAGTCCGTCGTCCACGCCGGTGCCAGTGCCGTGTCGACGGTGACCGCCGCGGCGCCGGCCCGGGTGAGTGCGGCCACCACGTCGGACCGGATCTCGGCCATCGCCGGGCAGCCCGAGTACGTCGGCGTGATCGTCACGACCACCGCGTCCCCGTCGATCCGGACGTCGCGCAGGATGCCCAGGTCCGCGATGGTGAGGACGGGCAGTTCGGGGTCCGTCACCGACTCGAGGGCGTGCAGCGCCCCTGCCCGGGTGATCACCAGCTGGCCCCTGGGTGCGACCGGTGCAGGTGCTGCATCTGGGCCAGCAGCGGACCGAAAGCCGAGGTGTGGACGCCGCGACGGCCTCCGGTGGGCCGCCGGACGGTCGGTGGGACCGCCAGGGTCGCCTCGGCCAGGACCGCCTCGACGGCCTCCCGCCAGACCGGCTCGATCACCGCCGGGTCGGGTGCGGCGCCGGCGGTGACCAGTCGTTCGGTCACCGGGTCCGGCTCGAACAGCTCGCCGACGTAGGGCCAGACGTCCTCGAGTCCGGCCTGGGCCCGACGCCTGCTCTCCGGGGTCCCGTCGCCGAGCCGGACCAGCCAGTGCCGGGCGTAACCGACGTGGTACCGGGCCTCTTTGACCGCCTTGCCCGCGATGGCGGCCAGGTCCGGGTCCGTCGAGGCCCGCAGGCCGTCCCACAGCGGCACGTGCCAGGCGGAGACGAGGAACTGGCGGGCGATCGTGCGGCCGAAGTCCCCGCCGTCGAGCTCCATGATCTGTGCGTTGCGGAACTCGGTCTCGTCGCGCCAGAACGCCAGGTCGTCCTCGGTGCGGCCGGGGTTCTCGCGGCCGCCTGCCAGGCTCAGCAGGTTGCGGGCCTGACCGACGAGGTCCAGGGCGATGTTCAACAGCGCGACGTCGTCCTCGAGCTGCGGCGCACGGGCCGTCCACTCGGACAGTCGCTGCGCGAGGACCAGGACGTCATCGCCGAGACCGAGTGCGTAGGTTGCGACGTCCGCCCCGGCCGGGGCCTCGTTCCGGCTGGTCTGCCGGGTCACAGGTGCGCCAGTCCTTCCGGGACCTCGTAGAACGTCGGATGCCGGTAGGGCTTGTCCGCCGCTGGGTCGAAGAAGGAGTCCTTCTCGTCCGGGCTGCTGGCGGTGAGCTCTGCCGAGGGGATCACCCAGATGCTCACGCCCTCCTGCCGGCGGGTGTACAGGTCGCGGGCACTGAGCAGCGCCGAGGCGGCGTCGAAGGCGTGCAGGCTCCCCACGTGCGTGTGCGACATGCCGCGACGGCTGCGCACGAAGACCTCCCACAGTCGGTCCGCCCGCGGTCTGTCGGGGGCCGCGCCGTCCGGCGTCACGCGGCCGCACCTCGGGCCGCGCGGTCGCCGTGCTTGTCGGCGTAGGCCTGCGCTGCTGCCCGCACCCAGGCACCGTCCTCGTGGGCATCGACCCGGTGGGCGATGCGTTCACGACTGCACGGTCCGTTCCCGCTGATCGCGTCGGCGAACTCGTTCCAGTCCACCGGGGTGAACCGGTAGTGCCCGTCAGCCTCCAGCCGGAGGTCCGGATCGGGGATCCGCAAGCCCAGATGGTCCGCCTGCGGCACGGTGGCGTCGACGAACCGCTGCCGGAGCTCGTCGTTGGAGAACCGCTTGATCCCCCAGGCCATGGAGCGAGCGCTGTGCGCGGACGCCTCGTCGGACGGGCCGAAGAGCATGAGCACCGGCCACCACCAGCGATCGAGAGCATCCTGGGCCATCTGCTTCTGAGCCGGGGTGCCCGCGCAGAGCACGGCCATCGCCTCGAACCCCTGACGCTGGTGGAAGCTCTCCTCCTTGCACACCCGCGTCATGGCCCGCGCGTAGGGACCGTAGGAGCAGCGGGTCAGCGGCACCTGGTTCATGATCGCGGCGCCGTCCCCGAGCCAGCCGATGGCCGCGACGTCCGCCCAGGTGGGGGTCGGGTAGTTGAACGCCGCCGAGTACTTCTGCCGCCCGGTGTGCAGCAGCTCCAGCAGGTCAGCGCGTTCGACCCCCAGTGTCTCGGCGGCACCGTAGAGGTAGAGACCATGGCCGGCCTCGTCCTGGACCTTGGCGATGAGGATCGCCTTGCGCCGCAGGCTGGGCGCCCGGGCGATCCAGTTGCCCTCCGGCTGCATCCCGATGATCTCCGAGTGGGCGTGTTGCGCGATCTGGCGGATCAATGTCCGGCGGTAGCCCTCCGGCATCCAGTCCCGCGGTTCGACGCGTTCGTCGGCTGAGACCAGCCGGTCGAAGTCCCGCTCATCGGTGGTGACATCCATGCCACAGCCTCCTTACTAACCGTTCGGTAAGGCTACCGAACGGTTAGTATGCCGGGCAAGGGCGCCGGTACGGCGCGCTGCCGGCCGTCTGCCGTCGGAGAACGACACATCACGAGGACATCGAGTGCGCATCGACGACCAGAGGACGTCCCGCGGGCAGGGCTCGCACGACGCTGGGTCGGTGACCGGCGTCGCCTTCCGGTTGTTCCGCGCCCGCGGCTACGAGGCCACCTCCGTCGATCAGATCGCCCGCGAGCTCGGCGTGACCAAGGCGGCCATCTACCACCACCTCGCGGGCAAGGAGGCCATCCTGGCCGCGGGGATCAACCGGGCCATCCAGGCGCTGACCGGGGTGCTGCAGGAAGCGCCGGCGCTGCCGGGTGCGGGCGCCCCGCTGGAGCGCTTCGAGTACATCCTGCGGCGCACGCTGGAGATCGGTCTCGAGCACCTCGACGAGGTCACCGTGCTGCTGCGGCTGCGCGGCAACACCGAGCTCGAACGGGAGATGCTCGACCGCCGTCGTGCGTTCGACCGGGCCGTCGCCGAGGTCATGCGCGAAGCCGTGGACGCCGGCGACCTGCCCGCCGACACCGACGCCCTGCTGATGACCCGACTGATCATGGGCATGAACAACTGGCTCACCGAGTGGTACCAACCGGGCGGCGCCCTCAGCGCGGCCGCTGTGATCGACACGGTGACCCGGTTCGCCATGGCCGGCCTGACCGCGCCGGGCAGGTCCGACCGCTAGGAGGGTCCGACGGCCGGCGCGCCGTCGACGTCGTGCAGCCGCCGGCCCCGGGCGAGGAGCTCGTACAACAGCCGCGGGGGGCGGCAGGCCTCCCCCGCCGTGGGCACCAGCTGCTCCCCGAGAGCGATCGCGACGTCCAGACCGATCAGGTCGAGGATCGCCAGCGGACCCATCGGGTGCGCACACCCCTCGACGAAGGCGCGGTCGATGTCCGCCGGACCGGCGGTGCCGGCCTCGAGCAGCTGGACGGCGGCGAAGAGGAAGGGCACGAGCGCGCGGTTGAGGACGAACCCGTTGGTGTCCTG
>JAOPUQ010000231.1 GCA_025963425.1 Modestobacter sp.
CTCTGCTCGTCGGCGCCGGCGTGGGCGGCGGTGCCGTCGCACTGACCCGCGGCCCGGACGCCGGCGGGTCCGTGGTGGCCGAGACCGCGCTGGCCCCGCTGCTCGGCAACCCCGCGTCGGGCTCGGCGACGGTGCGCGAGAACGGCGGGACCCGGGTCCTCGAGGTCGCCCTGGACGCCCCGCGCCTGGACGACGCCTACTACGAGGTGTGGCTGATGGAGAACGACGCGCAGCTGATGGTGCCGGTCGGCGTCCTGCACGCCGGCGACACCGAGCTTCCGCTGCCCGACGGCCTGGACCTGGCGGCGTACCCGGTGGTCGATGTGTCGGTCGAGCCGCTGGACGGCCAGCCGACGCACTCGGGCGACTCGGTCGCCCGCGGCAAGCTCCAGGTCTGACCGGGCGGGCCCCTTCCCCAGGCAGAGGAGGCGTTCCTCCCACTGTCGGGCGCAGAACTGGGTGGACAGCTTCCTATGCCTGGGGCAGCGCGGCCTGCATCCGCCCCGACAGCTTCCGGTGGACGGCGAGCTGCTCGTCCAGCCCGGGGTGCACCGGGACGCCGTCCTCGACGACGAACCGGCCCCCGACCACGGTGTGCCGCGCCGCCACCGGCCCGCACCGCAGCCAGGCCTCGACCGGGTCCGAGAGCGCTCCGGCGAAGCGCACGCCCTCCAGTGACCACACCGCCAGGTCGGCGCAGGCGCCCACCGACAGCTGGCCGATCTCCCCGGCCCGGCCCAGGCAGGCCGCCCCGCCGTGGGTGGCGATCTCCAGCGCATCCCGGGCGGACATCGCGGCCGCGCCGTGCCGGAGCTTGCCCTGCAGCATCGCGGTGCGCGCCTCCAGCCACAGCGACGCGGAGTCCGCCGAGGCGGAGCCGTCCACCCCCAGCCCGACCGGGGCGCCGGCGGCCCGCAGCTCGGCGACCGGGGCCAGCCCGCTGCCCAGGATCATGTTCGAGGACGGGCAGTGCGCGGCCCCCACCCGCGCCGCGCCCAGCCGGGTGATCTCGCCGGCGTCCGGCCACACCACGTGCGCCAGCCAGGTCCGGTCGGTCAGCCAGCCCACGTCGGCCAGGTAGTCGACCGGTCGGCGGCCGAACGTCTCCAGGCAGAAGGCGTCCTCGTCCTGCGTCTCGCACAGATGGGTGTGCAGGCGGACGTCGAGGGTCTCGGCCAGCTCGGCGGTGCGGCGCATCAGCGACGTGGAGACGCTGAACGGCGAGCAGGGGGCCAGCGCGATCCGGGTCAGCGCGGTGGCCGACCGATCGTGGTGGGCCTGCACCAACCGGGTCGAGTCGGCGAGGATCTCGTCGTCGTCCTGGACCACCGAGTCCGGGGGCAACCCGCCATCCTTGACCGACAGCGACATCGAGCCGCGGGTCGGATGGAACCGGACGCCGAGCTCGCCGGCGGCGGCCACCTCGGCGCTGATCAGGTCGCCGCCCCCGCGCGGGTGCACGTAGAGATGGTCGGTGCTGGTGGTGCAGCCCGACAGCGCCAGCTCGGTGAGGCCGACGTAGGCGCTCACGAACGCGGCCTCCTCGTCCAGCCGGGCCCACAGCGGGTAGAGGGTGACCAGCCAGTCGAAGAGGCCGCCGGTGAGCGCGGGGGCGTAGGCGCGGGTGAGGTTCTGGTAGAGGTGGTGGTGGGTGTTCACCAGCCCGGGGGTGACCAGGCAGCCGCGGGCGTCGACCCGGCGGGTGGCCTCCGGCGGCGGGTCGGCCGGACCGCCGACGCCGCTGACCACGCCGTCGGTGACCGCCACCCACCCACCGGCGATCTCACGACGGGCGTCGTCGACGGTGGCGATCAGCTCGGCGTCGTGCACGAGCAGGTCCGCGGTCTGCACGGGGGCATCCTGCCGACCGGATGGAACGGTCGTGCGTCCGGTGGGCCCGGCCGGTCGGCCGGACCCACCGGAGGTCACAGCGCGCCGGTCAGCAGCCGGCCGGCGCCTGGGATGGCCGGGGTGTGGCCCAGCGCCCGCAGCACCTCGTAGGTCGTGGCCGTCGCCGCGGTGACCACCGGCAGCCCCAGCTCGTCCTCGACCCGCTGCACGGCGGCCAGCGAGGGCATCTGCACGCAGGCCGAGAGCACGATCGCCTGGGCGCCGTCCCGCTGCAGACCGCGGGCGATCGCCGGCAGCCCCTCGGGGTCCAGCCGCCCCACGGCCAGGTTGTCCGGCACCTCGAGGGCCACGGCGTCGACGACCTCGACCCCCTCGGCCTCGATGTACTCGCGCACCATCTGGGTCAGCGGGGCCATGTACGGGGTGACCATGGCGACCCGGTGCGCGCCGATCGCCTGCAGCGTGCGCACCAGGGCACCGGCGCTGCTGACCACCTCAGCCGGGTGCCCGTTGGCCCGCGCCGCCTCGGCGATGACCTGCTCGGACTCCTTGTGCGCGCCCGGCCCCTGCGCCATGACGGCGACCAGGCAGGCGTAGGCGATCACGTCGACGTCGGCGTCGGACACCGCGGTGGCGCAGTCGGCGGCCTTGCCGACCATCGCGGCCAGCTCCTCCTTGTTCACCTGCTTCATCCCCGCGCGGGCCGCGTGGAACGTGTAGCGGTGCCCGGTGGCCTCGCTCTGCCGGCGGAACAGCTCCGGCAGCTCGGTCTCCATGGTCGTGTTCGAGCTCGGCACGATCAGGCCGATGCGCGAGGAGTTCGTCGGCTTCGGCGCCGGGGTGTCCTCGCAGGCAACGGCGTCCGTGCTCAGGTCGGTGCTCATCAGTAGCCAACTCCTCCGTCGGGCAGGTCACCGGGGGTGGGGGTGAGGTGGTCGTCAGGATCCTCGGATGCGGCACGGTCCGCGAGGGCCCGCCAGACGGCCTCCGGGGTGATCGGGAGACTGCTCAGCTCCACGCCGAAGTCGGCGAGGGCGTCGCAGATGGCGTTGGCGACCGCCGCGCCGGGCGGGATGGTGCCCACCTCGCCCACGCCGCGGATGCCGAAGGGCGTCACCGGGGACGCCACCTCCGTGTGCAGCAGTTCCAGCGGCGGCAGGTCCGCGGCCGTCGGCACGAAGTAGTCGAGCATCGAGCCGTTGACCAGCTGGCCGGTGTCGCCGTCGTAGCGCAGCTCCTCGGTGAGCGCCGCGCCGAAGCCCTGGGCCAGCGCGCCCCGGACCTGTCCCTCGACGACCGTCGGGTTCACCACCGTGCCCGCGTCGTGCACCAGCACGAACCGCTCGACGTCGAACTCCCCGGTCAGCGGGTCGACCGACACCAGGGCCGCCGCGGTCCCGAACGAGTAGGCGGCATCGGACGGTTCGAAGTGGGACGTCGCCTCCAGGCCGGGGTCCTCCCCCGGGGGGATGCCCTGGCCGGTGATGGCGGTGGTGAAGACCTCGGCGAGCGGCACCTGCACCCCCTCGTCGTCCCGGTGGCGGACGACGGGGCCGGCGATCTCCAGGACCGCGGCGTCGGCCCCCAGCCGAGCGGCGGCCAGCCGCAGGGTCTTGGCCGCCAGCTCCTCAGCCGCTTCCTTGAGCGCGCCGGCCGCGGCGATCATCGTCCGCGAGGCGAACGCGCCGGTGTTCAGCGGCGAGGCGCCGGTGTCTCCGGCGTGCACCTTGACGGCCGCATAGTCGATGCCGAAGACGTCGCTGACCACCTGGGCGAACGCCGTCTCAGCACTCTGCCCCATGGTCGACACCCCGGTGTAGAGGTCGATGCCCCCCGACCGGTTGGCCCGCAGCGTGACGCTCTCGTGCGCGCCGAACTGCGACCCGCGCCGGGCCAGGAAGCGGGCACTGGCGTAGCCGGTGCGTTCCACGAAGGAGGAGAACCCGATGCCGGCCAGCCGGCCGTCCGCCCGGGGCACCCGGCCGGCAGCGCGGTGCGCCGACCAGCCGATGGCCTCGGCGGCCATCCGCAGGCAGCGCTCGTAGTCACCGCTGTCATAGACCGCCCCGGTGGGGTTCTTCCACGGCAGATCCTGCTGCTTGACCATGTTCTGGGCGCGCAGCTCCACGGGGTCGCGGTCCAGCCGGCGGGCCAGGGTGTCCATCAGCCGCTCGTAGGCGAAGTTCACCTCGGGCTGACCGTAGCCGCGGTAGGCCCCGACCGGCGTCTTGTTGGTCAGCGTCACCCGCCGCTCGGCGTAGCCGTCCTCGACGCGGTACGGCCCGTTGAGGACGACGCTGGACAGCTGCGCGGAGCCGAACGGGGAGTTCCAGCCGCCGATGTCGGTGGCGTAGACGTCGGTCATCGCCAGGATCCGGCCCGAGGCGTCGGCGGCGATCCGGTAGTCGTGCACGGACTCGCGGGCATGGGTGCTGGCCCGGAAGTGCTCGGCCCGGTCCTCGACCCACTTGACCGGACGCCGCAGCGCCATGGCGTGCAGGCTGGCCAGCACGTCCTCCGGGAACACGCCCAGCTTCAGGCCGAAACCGCCGCCGACGTCGGAGGCGACGGCCCGGACGTCGCTCTCGGTCAGCCGCAGCGTCTCGGCCAGCTGCTTGCGGATCAGGTGCGGCACCTGGGTCGAGACGTGCACGGTGAGCTCCCGCGCACCGGGCCGCCACTCGGCGACGACGGCCCGCGTCTCCATCGGGAGCGCGGTCACCCGGTTGATCCGGAACCGGCCCTCGACCACGACGTCGGCCTCGCGCATGCGCGCCTCGGGATCGCCGCTGCCGTCGGAGTTGGCCGCCAGCAGGTTGGAGTTCAGCACCGAGGGGTGCAGCACGGGCGCGTCCGGCTCCAGTGCTGCGAGGACGTCGACCACGTGCGGCAGCGGCTCGTACTCGACGTCGATGAGCTCGAGGGCGTCCTCGGCGACGTGCCGGCTGGTGGCGGCGACACTGACCACCGGCTGCCCCTCGTGGGTGGCCACGTCCTGGGCGAGCGCGTAGTAGGGCAGCGCCGGCGCGCCGGGCACCGGGCGCAGCACGGTCAGCGGCTCGGTCGCCGCCCGGACGTCGGCGCCGACGAGCACGTGCTTGACGCCGTCCAGGGCCCAGGCGCGGGAGGCGTCCACCCGGACGACCCGGGCGTGCGGGTACGGGCAGCGCCCGACGGCCATGTGCAGCAGGTACGCCGGTTCGACGTCGTCGGTGAACCGCCCGTCGCCGCGGAGCAGCCGGTCGTCCTCCTTGCGCAGCACCGACGTGCCGATGACCCCGCGCGGCGTCGCCGTGGCGTCGTCGGCCGGCAGCGGTCGTTCCAGGGTGGTCACTGCGTGCCTCCCGGGCAGCCGGTGGCCGGGGCCTCGTCGGTGGCCGTCCGGGCGGACCCGGCGAACCAGTTCTCGATGGCCGTGACGATGTTCTCGTAGCCCGTGCACCGGCAGAGCACCCCGGCGATCTCCTCGCGGATCTCGGCCCGGGACGGGCAGCCCCCCTGGTAGCCCAGCGCGGTGGCGGTCATCAGGAAGCCCGGCGTGCAGAAGCCGCACTGCAGGGCGTGCGCCTCCTTGAACGCCTGCTGCAGCGGGTCGAGCCGGTCGTCGGCGGCCAGCGACTCGACGGTCTGCACGTTCCGGCCGTCGAGCTGGCAGGCGAGCATCAGGCAGGACTTGACCGCCTCGCCGTCCACCACGATCGTGCACATTCCGCAGGAGCCCTGCTCGCAGCCCACGTGCGTGCCGGTCAACCCCAGCCGCTGCCGCAGGAAGTCCGCGGCGTGCAGCCGCGGCGGCACGCTCGCCGTCACGGCGTCCCCGTTCACCGTCGTCGTGAGCTCCACCAGCAGCTCGGTCGCGGCCGGTGTCGGGAGTGCCGTCGGGTGCGCTGTCATCGGAGAGGCGGTCACCGGCGGGTGGCCGGGCGCATCTCCGGGACGGTCAGCTCACCGGCGTCGACGATCAGCTGGTCGTCGAGGTAGAGGCTGCAGCCGCGCATCGGGATGTCGAAGTGGCAGGGGGTGTCGTTGGGGCCACCGAGCTCGTTGTTCGGGCCGATGGAGAACATGACGTTGCCGTAGAAGGACCGCAGCTCCATGCCCATGCCGCCGCCGAACTGGGTCAGGCCGTGCCAGTGGGCCCGCTCGTCCAGGCCCCAGCCGACGTGGGACATGCCGTAGCCGCGGGGGTCGTCGAAGCTCCTGATGTAGGAGCTGAGCAGGTCGGCGTCCAGGCTGGACTGCCCGTTGACGCCGCGGATGTCCCGGATGAACCCGGCCTCGATGGTGAGCACGACGGGCGTCTGCACGTAGGTGTTGAACGGCAGCAGCACGTCACCGGGGGACAGCACGATCTGTCCGTCCACGCCGTCGTCGGCACCGCCGGTGAACACGAACGCGGCCGGCCAGTGGTCCCAGCGCCCGGGGGTGTCGGTGAAGCCGTACTCGCTCACGGTCGGGTAGACGCCCAGCCGGTAGGTCACGTCGGTGCCCGCCGGGCTGGTGATCCGCATGGTCTGCGCCTTGGCCAGGAGCTCGGCGCCGATCTCGACCCGCTCGCGCAGTTCCCGGGTGGGCATGAGGCGGGCCAGCAGCGGCGCGGGCTCCACGGCGGTGAGGATGCGGGTGCCCGCGTCCTGGATGGCGAACTGCTCCTTGCTGAACAGCAGGAAGGTCAGGTCCACCACCATGTCCGCGGCCTGCAGGGCCTGCACGGCCAGCGGGTTGGTGGCCAGCCCGGACTCACCGACGGCCCAGGCGCCCTTCGCCGAGGCCGGCGCGGGCAGCCGCATGTGGTAGGTCGAGGCGCCCAGCTGCTGTGCCGCCCAGAGGAACGCATCGGCGTACTCGCCGCGCTCGGCACCCCGGGAGAGCACCGCGACGGTCTCCCCCTCGTGCACCGCGGAGAGCTTCAGCTGCTGCAGGCAGATGTCGTTGAACAGGTTCTGGTCCATGGTCACTCCTGACTGAGGGGCGGACGGGTCAGTGCTGTTGGACGTGCGCGAGCAGGTGCGGTCGGACGACGTCCAGGAAGCCGTCGAGCTGGTCCCACGGGACCATGTGGCCGGCGCCGGGGACGGAAACGATCTCGATGTCGGGGCGGGCGCGGCGCAGGTCGGCCACGGCCGGCAACGGCACCACCGGGCTGTCGCCCCCCCGGACGAGCACGACCGGCTGGGTCAGCTGCGCCCAGTAGGAGAAGAAGTCCTCGGTCTCGAAGCCCGCGTGGGTCTCGAGCACCGCGGTCTCGTCGCAGCTGGCCAGCACCTCGGCCCGCAGCTGGAGCTCCCGCTCGGGCCATGCGGGGTAGAAGCGGCGGACGGCCTCGGCGTCGGTGCCCTGCTGGGCCTCGTGCAGCTGCGTCAGGAACGCCTCCCGCGAGGTCGGGTAGGGCCCGCGGTCGGGCCCGGACGTCGGCGGGTCCACCAGGACCAGCAGCCCGTGGTCGGTGGGTGCGTGCAGGACGGCGTACGCCGCGGCGATCCGGGCGCCCATCGAGTGCCCGACCACCACCGGGTCGACCAGCCCGAGGGCGTCGACCAAGCCGGCGACGTCGGCCGCGTAGTCGGTCAACCGGTACTGCCCCGGCGCGGCGCGGTCGCTCTGTCCGCGGCCGCGGACGTCGGGCACGGTCACCCGGTAGCCGAGGTCGGCGAACAGGACCGCCAGGAAGTCCGCGGTCACCGCCGGGCTGGTGATCCCCGGCAGGAAGAGCAGGTCCCGGTGGCCCGGCTCGCCGTAGCGCAGCACCCGGTGGCGCAGCCCGTTCGCCTGGACCTCGACGCTCTCGCCGGCGATCTCCACGGTGGTCATCGGGTCTCCTCCTGGGCAGCGGCGGCCTCGGCATCGGTCGGGAGTTGGTCCAGCGCCCACTCGAGCAGCTCCTCAGCGGGCCGGCGGGCGGCCGGCACCCGGATGCGGTCGACGCTGTAGACGAGCTTCTCGGCCCCCTTGGCCCGCGAGCACATGCCCGTGAGGACCCACTCCCGGGTCAGCCCGGCCAGGGTCTCCAGGTAGGACAGCGAGTCCGCGGCCTGGATGTCGTCGGCGCCGTTCAGCCCGCCGACCTCGTGCAGCGCGATCAACCGGCGGATCTCGCCGACGCCCACGCTCGCCGAGACCGGACCGAGGCTCCCCAGCCAGACGCCGACCGCCTCGGCGGACCGCAGCGAGTGCGGGAACAGGTAGAACGGGTCGTCCCACTGCGCCGTGGCGTGCCGCAGCGCCGGTCCGCCCGGGAACATCCGCTCGATGTCGTGGGTCATCGCCGCGACCCGCATCTCCACGGTGGCCTCGGGGTTCAGGTGGACCAGCCAGTCCCGGGCCCGCATCAGGTGCTCGCGCTGGTTGTAGGGGGCGACCCACTCGGCTGCGAGTGCCTCGACCTCGGTGTCCAGGGCGACCGCCGGTGGGGTCCACGGACGCGCGGTCACCGTCACGACCTCCGCCGGGCGCGCCGCAGCGCGAGCAGGCCGAGCAGGACCGAGACGGCGCTCAGCGCGGCCGCCACCTTGGACCAGGGGTCGCCGGCGGCCGGCGCCTGGCTCACCGGGGGCAGGGCGCGCACCGGGGAGGGCCGCGCAGCCGTCGCCGCGGGGCGCTCCGTCGTCCCGGACGGCGCGGCCGTCGCCGAGGAGCCGCCCCCCAGGGCGGCCTCGAGGTTGCGGGAGAACTGCGCGGTCACCTTGCCGGCCTGCTTGGCCACGACCTTCTGCCCGACGCTGCCCAGGGCCCCGGCCAGCGCGACGTCGCCCTCCACCAGGACGACGGTGCGCTCACCGGCCGGCTCCAGCTGCACGCTCACGGTGGCCCGCACGTTGCCCATCGCGCCGCGGACGCTCTTCCCGGTCGCGGTGAAGGCGATCAGCTTCTCCGGCACCCGCTCGACGATCTTCACGGTGGCGGCGAAGGTCGCCGTCATCGGGCCGACGCTCTGGGTCAGCCGGACGTCGATGTCGTCCGGGGTGACCACGGTGAGCTGTTCGACGCCGGGGACGCACTGGGCGACGGCCTCCGGCTGCTCGAAGAACGTCCACACCGAGGACACCGGCTCGGCGACCTCGAACTCCTCACGCAACTTCACGGCTGAACTCCTCCACGAGCAGGGTTGGTCTCGGCTGCGCCTCCGGCCGACCGGCCGGCTCCGGCGTCTCTCAGGTCGGTGAGGACCCGCCGCACGTGGACGGGGACCAGGTGGCGGCGGTACTCGGCCGAGGCGCGGATGTCCGACGGCGGGTCCACCACCTCCAGCGCCGCCTCGGCGGCGACGGCCAGGTCGGCGTCGGCGAGCTCCGTGCCGGCCAGCAGCGCGCCGGCCGCCGTCGCCAGGACCGGGCTGTCGGCCACGCCACCCAGCGCGATCCGCACGTCGTTCCACCGGCCGTCGGCGGCCCGGTCGCCGGTGGCGACGACGCTCAGTACGGCGAAGTCGTTGTGCTTGCGGGTGACCTCCCGGAAGGCCACGTGCTGGGGGTGGGCCGGGAACTCGACGGCGGTCACGAGCTCCTCGGGCGCCAGCACCGTGGCGTAGGAGCCTTCGTAGAGCTCCGACAGTGCGATGCGCCGGCTGCCGTGCGGCCCGACGGCGGTGACGACGGCACCGAGCACCAGACAGGCCAGCGGCATCTCACCGGTCGGGTCGCCCTGGACCAGGGAGCCGCCGACGGTGCCGCGGTTGCGCACCTGCCGGTCGCCGATGTGCCCGACGACCCGCGCGAGCAGCGGCAGCCGCTGGGCGATCAGCTCCGACCGCTCCAGGGTCGCGTAACGGACCAGCGCACCGAGCACGGTGCGCTCGCCGTCCACCCGGATGTCGTCGAGCTCGTCGACCTCGTTGATGTCGATCAGCGCGCTCGGCCGCCACAGCCGCATGTTCAGCATCGGCACCAGGCTCTGGCCGCCGGCCAGCACCCGGGCCGATCCCTCGTACTCCGCCAACCGGGCCACGGCCTCGGCGACCGAGGTCGGCCGGTGGTAGGCGAAGGCAGCCGCCTTCACGAGGGCCGGCCGCCGCCCGATGCGACGCCCACCCCCGCGAAGCGGGCCAGCACGTGGCTGACCGCCGACTTGCGCTCGGTGACCAACTGCTCGGCCTGCCGGTGACTCCACACCGTCTCCGGGCGGACCTGCAGAACGTGCACGTCACCGGCCTCGCTCACCGCCCACTCGATGTCCTGCGGAGCCCCGCGCTGCTTCTCGATCCGCTTGGCCAGCTCGGCCAGCGCCCGGATCTGCCCGTCCTCCAGGCACGGGAGGTCCCGGAGCCCCTCGTCGACCGGGACCAGGCCGACCTCGGCGAGCTGGGCATCGAAGCCGTACTTCGACTCCTGGCGGGCAACGTCCCGCTTCAGCACCTCGAAGGTCACCTTGTCCACGACGTACCGGCTGGGCGTGATGCCACCGCTGACGACGCCCTCGCCCAGGCCCCAGCACCCCTCGATGACCACCTTGGAGCGGTCCCCGGTCACCGGGTCGAGGGTGAACATGACCCCGGCGGACCGGGCCTGCACCATCTGCTGCACGCCCACGCAGATGCCGTGGTCGGCGAGGCTCACCGCTCCGTCGGCGGCATCGGGGCGGTAGGTCAAGACGGCTGCGCCGAACATCCCGGCCCAACAGCTGCGCAGGCGCCGGAGGACCTCCTCGATCCCGCGGACCCACAGGAAGGTGTCGTACTGCCCGGCGAAGCTGGCCCCGGCCAGGTCCTCGGACTCACCGCTGGAGCGCACGGCGACGGGCAGGTCGGTCAGCCCGGTGCGCCGCTCGAGCTCGGCGTAGGCCTCCCGGACGGCGGCCTCCAGGTCGGCCGGGAGCGGCGCGGCCTCGATCTCGGCGGTGAACTCCGCGCTGAGCGCCTGCACCGTGGCCAGGTCGGCGCCGGCCGCCCGGGCCCGCACCTGCCCGGCCCGCCCGGCCAGGCCGGCGGCGTCGAGGAAGTGGCGGTAGGCGGTGGTGGTGATGCCGAACCCACCCGGGACGGCGAACCCGGCGGCGGTCATCTCGGCGAGGCTGCCGAACTTCCCACCCAGCAGCCGGTTGCCGACCGCCTCGGGCTGGTCGATCCAGAGGACGAGCGGAGAGGTCGCGGTGCTCATGCGGGAACGTCCGCCAGGATCCGGACGACGCCGGTGTTGCCGTCGACCTCGATGAGCTGACCGGTGCGGATGGAGGTGGTCGCGAAGCCGGTGCCGACGACGGCCGGCAGGCCGTACTCGCGGCAGACGATCGCGGTGTGGGCCATGATCCCGCCGACGTCGGAGACCGCCGCCGACAGCCGGGAGAACACCGGGGCCCAGCTGGGTGCGGTGATCCGGCAGACCAGGATGTCGCCGTCCTCGACCTCGTGCAGCTGCTCCGGGTCGATGATCACCCGGGCCCGGCCGGTGGCCTTGCCGGCGGAGGCCGCGACGCCACGCAGCTCGCCGCCGTCCTGACCGTCGACCCCGAGCCACTCCTGCACCGACTCCTGGGTGATGCCCCAGAGCATCACGGTGAGCGGCTCGGTGATGAACTCCGGCGGGACGCCGAGGGCCGGCAGCGGCGGGTTGGCCTTGAGCACGTCACGGATGCGGCGGCGGCGCTCGATCTCCGGGCGCCAGTAGGTGACGCCGCGGGCCTCGGTGCCGGTGGCCCAGCCGATGTTCAGGTCGTAGAGCGCCGAGTAGATCTCGTTGCGGTGCAGGTAGAAGAGGTCCTCGCGGTCGT
>JAOPUQ010000257.1 GCA_025963425.1 Modestobacter sp.
CACCGGGCGCTCCTCCGTCGCCGTGTCCGGTGTCCCGGCGGCCGCCCGCCCGGCCCGCCGGGCGGCCCGCTCCTCCCGCCGCGTCTCCAGCGACGTGTAGAGCACCGGCACCAGCAGCAGGGTGAGCACCGTGGAGCTGATCAGACCGCCGATCACCACGAGGGCCAGCGGCTGGGAGATGAACACCCCGCCGCCGGTCACCCCGACCGCCATCGGGGTCAAGGCCAGCACGGTCGCCGCCGCCGTCATCACGATCGGCCGCAGCCGCTTGCGCGCGCCCTCGGTGACCGCCTCGGCAACGCCGCGGCCGCGCTCGCGGTACTGGTTGACCAGGTCGATGAGCACGATTGCGTTGGTCACCACGATGCCGATCAGCATCAGCACGCCGATCAGTGCCGGAACGCCCAGGGGTGTGCCGGTGACCAGCAGCATGAGCAGCGCGCCGGTGGCCGCGAACGGCACCGAGACCAGCAGGATCAGCGGCTGCACCACGCTGCGGAAGGTCGCCACCATCACCAGGTAGACGATCACCACGGCGATGACCAGCGCCAGGCCCAGGTCGCCGAAGGCGTCGCTCTGGTCCGCGGCGACGCCCCCGATCGACACGTCGACACCGGAGGGCAGGTCGAGCGAGTCGATCGCGGCCTGCAGGTCGGCGGTCAGGGTGCCCAGATCGGCGCCGGCCGGGGTGGCCGAGACGGTGGCGCTGCGCTCGCCGTCCACCCGGCTGATCGAGCTCGGTGCCTCGACCTGCTCGACGGTGGCGACCCTGCCCAGCGGCACCGGCCCGGCCGCCGTGGGCAGCAGGACGGCGCGTAACTGGTCGACGCTCTGCGGCTGCTGCGTGGCGGTCAGGTAGACCGGCGTGGCCGCCTCGTCGACGTCGATCGATCCGATCGGGGCGGCGGTGGTGAGCCCGGCCAGGATCCGGGTCACCTGCGCCTCGGTCAGGCCGGCCGCCGCCGCCGCGGCCGGGTCGACCACGACCCGTACGACCGGCAGTGCAGCCGCCAGGCCGTTGGTGACGTCGGTGGCGCCGGGGACGTCGGACATCGCCTGCTGCACCTGGTCAGCTGCGGCGGACAGCGCGTCGGGGTCGTCCGCCTGCACCAGCACGTCCACCGTCGAGCTGCCGAAGCCCGAGCCGGCCGCCGCGACGGTGACCTCGCCGACGTCCTCCCGGCCGTCGGCGGCGGCGTGGATGCCCTTCCGGACCTCCTCCGGGTCGGCGTCGCCGTTCAGGGTGAGCGCGAAGGTGGCCCGAGGTGTGCCGCCGCCACCGCTGAAGGCGGCGAAGCCACCGGCCGAGCCCACGGTGGTCTGCACGGTCTGCACCCCGTCGAGCTCGCCGAGGGCGTCCTCCAGCGTGCGGGCCTGCCGGTCCTGCGCCGCGAGGCTGCTCCCGGCGGGGTACTCCGCGGTGACCGTGACGGTGTCCTGACCCGAGTCGCCGATGAAGTTCGTCTGCAGCAGCGGGGTCAGCGCCAGCGTCCCGATGAAGACCGCGACCGCCCCGGCGACGGTCCACCGGCGGTGCGCCAGCACCCAGCGCAGGGCCGGCAGGTAGAGCCGCTGCAGCCAGGTGCGCCGCTCGGCGGCCTCGGCCTCTTCGCGCTCACGGGCGAGCTCCGGGGAGTGCTCCCGGTCGTCCTCCGACGCCGTCAGGAAGGCGGAGGCGACGACCGGCACGATCGTCAGCGAGACGACCAGCGAGGCGAGCAGCGCGATCGCGATGGTGAGCGCGAAGGGCCGGAACAACTCGCCCACCAGGCCGCCGACCAGGGCGATCGGCAGGAACACCGCGGCGGTGGCCAGGGTCGAGGACGTGATGGCGCCGGCCACCTCGCGCACGCCACCGACGATCGCCTTGGTCCGGGCCTCGCCGTAGGACAGATGCCGCTTGATGTTCTCGATCACCACGATCGAGTCGTCGACCACGCGACCGATCGACACGGTGAGGGCGCCCAGCGTGAGGATGTTCAGGCTGAAGCCGGCCACCTGCAGCCCGATGAACGTGACGCACAGCGACACCGGGATGGAGATCGCGGAGATGAGGGTGGACCGGACCGAGGCGAGGAAGACCAGGATGACGATCAGCGCGAACAGCAGGCCGAGCCCGCCCTCGGTGGCCAGCCCGCTGATCGACTCCTCGATGAACGGCGCCTGGTCGAAGACGACGGTGACCGTGCTCCCCTCACCCAGCGCCTCGCGGACCTGCGGCATCAGGTCCTCGACGGCGGAGGAGATGTCCACGGTGTTCCCGTCGGGGGTCTGGGTGAGCCCCACCGACAGCGCCTGCTGGCCGTCCACCCGGGAGTAGGACGTGGCCGGGGCCGCACCCAGCTCCACGTCGGCGACCGCGCCGAGCGTGGTCAGCTCCCCGTCGGCGCCGACCAGCGGCACGGCCGCCAGGTCCGCCACGGCCCTCAGCCGCGAGCCGGCCTGGACCGACAGCGTCTGGTCCCCCTGGGTCAGGGTGCCGGCCGGCACCACGATGCCGTTGTCCTGCAGCACGGTGGTCACCGCGGCGGCCGACACCCCGGCCGCGGCCAGCGCCGCCGGGTCGAGGGTGATCTGGACCCGGGGCTCGCTGGCGCCGGTCACGGTCACGTCCCGGACCCCGTCGATCTGCTCGAACAGCGGCACCACGGCCGAGTCCAGCTGGTCGGAGAGGGCCGCGGGGTCGCCGGGGGCGGCGACGGCGAGCTGGACGACGGGCAGGTCGGCGAGCGACCCGGTGAGCACCTGCGGCTCCACGTCGGCCGGCAGCTGCGCCTGCACCCGGCTGACCGCGGTCTGCAGGGCACTGGTGGCCGCGGCCAGGTCGCTGCCGTACTCCAGCTCGACGGTCACCGTCGCGAGCCCCGTGCTGGCCGTCGAAGTGGTCGAGAGGACCCCGTCGACGGAGGCGACCGCCTGCTCCAGCGGCTCCACCAGCTGGCGTTCCACGACGTCCGGCGAGGCGCCGGGCTGGGTGGCGACGACGGCGGCGGCCGGGATCTGCAGCGACGGGATGAGCTCCTGCTTCAGCGACCCCGCCGACACCAGGCCGAACACCAGCACGGCGATCGTGACCAGCGCGACGAGCGCGCGGTTGCGCAGGGACAGGACGGCGAGACGGGACACTCTTCCTCCACGGTCGGGACGGTCGGCGTCCGGGACGAACTGCAGTAGTTTGCGTCGAGCAAACTACTGCACCGATGCACCTGAACCCGGGAGGAGGCCCTGATGTCGCCGAGCGAGGACGCGAGCGGCTGCGCGGACGAGGGGCCGCAGCGGACCGACGCCCTGCCGCCGGAGATCGCGGCGGTGCTGCGGGTCGGCGCGCAGATCAGCGAGTACGGCTTGCGCCGCCGGCTGGCGCCGCTGCTGTCGACGCCGCTCACGGTCCAGCAGTTGCGCTGCCTGACCATCCTGGTGGTCGAAGGGTCCGGAACGCCGCACTCGCTGAGCAGCGCGCTGGAGGTGACGCCGGCGACGATGACCGGCATCGCCGACCGGCTGGTCCGGGCCGGCATGGTCGACCGCACCCAGTCCAGCCGGGACGGGCGCGGCCGGGTGCTCTCCCCCACCGCCGCCGGGCTGCGGGTGGTCCGCGAGGTGTTCGCCTCCGACGTGGAGACCGACGCGGCGGTGCTGAGCGCCCTGCGGCCGGACGAGCTGGCCGGGCTGCAGCGCGGTTTGGCCGGCCTGCTCCGGGTTCTCCGGGCCGCCGACGACACCGAGCCGGACAGCGCGCCGGACGCCCCACCGGTCACCGCACCGTGACCCCGACGGTGCGGTCGGCGCCCTGCTGGTGGTCGTCGCGGTGCCGGCGGCACACCGCGGTCACGCAGCGTGATGGTGTTGGATCGGGTGGCCCGTACGAGAGGCGTCGGACCGCGAGAGGCCAGGTGCACGGGTGACACCGGAGACCCCTCTCCCCGGGTTGAGCAACGGTCTGCTCGACGGACTGCCGGACGCCGTGATCGTCGCCGGCGACGACGGTCTGATCCGGTACACCAACGCCGCGGTGACCACGCTGCTCGGCCACCACCCCGACGGCCTCCGGGGCCGGCCGCTCACCGACCTCATGCCCGAGCGGTTCCGCTCGGCCCACGACTCCGGGTTCGCACGCTTCCTGTCGACCGGGCACGGCGAGCTGATCGGGGCCACCACCCGGGTGGCGGCGCTGACTGCTGCGGGGGCGGAGCTGGCCGTCGACCTCACCCTGTCCCGGCTGGCCGGGCTGACGCCCGGTGAGCTGGGCGACATCGGCACCGGCGGCGTCGTCGTCGGCGTTCTGCGCGACGCCGGCCCGGCGGTCCTGCTGGAGCGGCAGCTCCAGGTCAGCCGCTACCTCGCCGCCACCCTGCGGGTCACCGCGGCGCTGGCCGACGCCCCGGACGCCGAGGCCGCCTTCGCGGGTCTGCTCCCGAGCCTGTGCGAGCACCTGGACTGGGACGCCGCCGTCCTCTGGCAACCCGGCGCCCGCACCGGTCGGCTGACCTGCGTGGGCACCTGGCACGCACCGGGTCGCCCGGCGACGGAGCTGAACATCCAGAGCCGGACCCTGACGCTGGCCCCGGGCGAGGGCCTGCCCGGCCGGGTGTGGGAGTCGCGGAAGGCCGTGGTCGCGCTGAACCTCTGGACCGCACCGGACTTCCTGCGCGCATCCGCCGCCGGGGCCGACGGCGTCCGCACCGGACTGGCCTTTCCGGTCCTGGGAGACGGCGAGGTGCTGGCCGTCTGCGAGCTGTTCTCCCGGGACGACCGCACGGTGCCACCGGAACTGCTGGCCGTGCTGGCCGGGGCCGGTCGCCAGATCGGCCAGTTCCTGGACCGGCTGCGCGCCGAGACGCAGTTCCGCGCCCTCGCCGACACCCTGCAGCGCAGCCTGCTGCCCGCCCGGCTGCCCACGGTCCCCGGGCTGCAACTCGGGTCCCGCTACCAGGCCGGTGGGGAAGGCGTGTTGGCCGGCGGTGACACCTACGACGTCCTCCCGCTGGCGGACGGGCGCTGGATGGCCCTGATCGCCGACGTCTGCGGGCTGGGTGCGGAGGCTGCTGCCGTGACCGCGCTGACCCGGCACACCGCCCGCGCCGTCGCCGTGTCCGGTGGCAGCCCCGGGCAGGTGCTCACGGCGGTGAACGCCGCACTGCTCCAGGAGGCCACCCCCGGACCGCTGCGCTTCGTGACCGCGTGCTGCCTGCTGCTGGAGCCGGGACCCGCCGGCGTCCGCGTGCGACTGAGCGTCGCCGGGCACCCGCTTCCGATGCTCCGGACGGCGGACGGCGCCTGCACCGAGGTCGGGACCCCCGGCCGTGCACTGGGCATCACGGCCGAGGTGACCTACCCCGAGGTGGATGTCGACCTGGCCCGGGGCGCCACGCTCGTGCTGTACACCGACGGCGTCACCGAGGCCCGGGACACCGCGGGCGTCCAGTTCGACGAGGCCGGGCTCTGCGCTGCTCTCACCGGCGCGGCCGGGCTGTCGGCGCAGTCCACGGCGGAGGCGATCGAGGAGGCGGTGGCGCGCCATCGCGGACACCGCTGCGGCGCCGCCGACGACCTCGCGGTGCTCGTGCTCTCCTGCTGACGCCGGGCGCCGCCCGGGCCGGCCTCAGTGGCCGGCCTGCTCCAGCAGTGCGCTCATCGCCGGCAGTTCGAAGAACACCGCGGTCGCCCGGGCGCTGGGCTGCCCACCGTCCGGGTCGGCCCCGGCCGCCATCAGGTGCCGCACCGTCTCGGCCGACTGCTTGAAGACCGCGGCCGACAACGGGCTCTGACCGCGGTCGTTGGTCCGGCTGTGGTCGGCGCCGTGCGCCAGCAACGTGGCCACGGCGTCCGGGTGACCGTGGTAGGCCGCCAGGATCAGCAGCGTGTCGCCCTTGTCGTTGGTCAGGTTGGCCGGCACGCCCGCGTCGAGATAGCCGGCCAGCTCCTCGGTGCTCCCGGACCGGGCCAGGTCGAACACCCGCCGGGCCAGCTCGATGACCTCCGGGTCGAACGACCCACCCTGTTGCTCGCTCACAGCAGGGAGCCTAGGTGACCGACCCGGAGGCCGGTCGGGCAGCGGACCTCAGCGCGCGGAGACCCGGTCGGTGAGCGCGAGCACGTGCTGCCAGGCGTCCTGGCAGGCGCCGGCCCACTCCCCGAACGCCCGGTCGAAGAACGAGTGCGGCGCACCCTCGTAGACCACGTCGTCCACGTCGGCACCGGCCGCCCGCATGCTCTCGGCCAGCGCCAGCTGGTCGGCGACGGGGGTGGCGGAGTCGGCGCCGGCGATGAGCATCACGGTGGGCTTCGCGGCGCGGGTCGCCGCCTCCCCGACCATGCTGGGCCGGCCGTAGAAGCCGGCGCACCCGGCCAGGTCCAGCGTCCCGCCGGACTGGCGCCAGGAGTGGCTGCCGCCGAAGCAGAAGCCGACGGTCACCACCGGCAGGCCCGGCTCCGTGCGGCTGCGCAGGTACTCGATCCCGGCGGTGATGTCGGCGTCGATGCCGGCCTCGGTGGTCTGCGGGATGTGGCTCTGCCAGTCGAACTCCTCCTCGCGGGTGCCGGTCTCGGCCAGCCCTGCGGTGCGCCCGAAGTAGTCGACGGCGACGGCGGCCAGGCCCGCCTCGGCGAACCGCTCGGCCAGCGCGACGTAGTAGGGGTGCAGCCCGCGGATGTCCGGGAGCACGACGACACCGGCCCGCGGGGTGGTGGCCGGAGCCGCATAGGCGGCGGAGATCTGGTTGCCGTCGGCGGCGGTGAGGGTCAGCAGACCCCGTTCGGCGACCTCCCCGGAACGCGGGGGTGCGGGCGGGCGGCTGTCGTGGTCGTGGCACATGCCTGCGTGTCTACCGGCCCGCGCGGGCCGCCGCCCGCCGGGGTCGGCTCAGGCCTCGTCGAGGTCGGCGATCGCGTCGGGGTCGCCGCCGAACACCGCGGCCGCCACCTCCCGGCGGGCCTCGGTCAGCCACACGTACTGCCGGTTGGCCTGGGCGATGAGCCCGTCGAGCAGCTCGGCGTCGATGCGGTCGTCGATGGCCGCGGCGATGCGCAGCGTCTCGAAGCCACTGCGCTTCCCGCGCACGGCGGAGGCGAGGAACTCGAACTCCACCAGCGAGCTCAGCGGCGAATGGGAGAGCAGCCGGCCGTTGAGCTTGATCCGGCTGGCCTTCTCCGCCACCCAGACCGCCACCTGCTTGTACTGGCGCACCGGGAAGCCGAGCGCGGCCATCGTGGCGGCCAGCGCGGCCTTCTCCTCGCGCAGCTCGCCGAGCAGCTGCCGCAGGTTGTCCTCGTGGCGGGTGCCCTTGTGCTCGCGCACCATCCGGGAGACCAGCTCGATGCCGCCGGTCGATGAGGCCAGGTGGTCGTTGGTGTAGACGGCGAGCAGGTCGGGGTGACCCACCCCGGCACGGGTCGGGTTCTCGGACACGGGATCTCCTCGCGGTGGGACGACCGGACGGCTCCCCATTCTGTCGGGTCGATGCGCCGCGGGCAGCACGAAGGCAGGCCGCACCCGCGGGACTGATCTCATCTGTGAGATAGCGTCGTCCGCGATGACGCTCACCGAGGAAGCCACCGGTCAGTCACTCCGCCAGATCGGCAACCTGGTCCGGGACGCCCGCCGGCACCACGGGCTGACCCAGAGCCAGCTCGCCGAACGGCTGGGCACCAGCCAGAGCGCGATCGCCCGGATCGAGCAGGGCAACCAGAACCTCACCCTCGAGCTGCTCGGCCGGCTGTCCGCGGCCCTGGAGAGCGAGCTGATCACCGTCGGCCGGTCCGGGCCCACCCACCTGCGGGTCCGCGGCGGCACGCCGCTGTCGGGGCGCGTGACGGTCAAGTCGTCGAAGAACGCCGCGGTCGCCCTGCTGTGCGCCTCGCTGCTCAACCGCGGCCGGACGACGCTGCGCAACGTCTCCCGGATCGTGGAGGTCGCCCGGATCCTGGACGTGCTGACCTCGATCGGGGTGTCGGCGACCTGGGACGGGACCGGCCGCGACCTGACCATCGTCGTCCCCGAACAGCTGGACCTGTCCGGCATCGACGCCGACGCCGCCCGCCGCACCCGCAGCATCATCATGTTCCTGGGCCCGCTGCTGCACCGCGCCGACAGCTTCGAGCTGCCCTACGCCGGCGGCTGTGACCTGGGCACCCGCACCGTCGAGCCGCACATGATCGCGCTGCGCCCCTTCGGCCTGGACATCGAGGCGCACGCCGGCGCCTACCACGCCACGGTCACCCAGCCCGAGTCCCGGGACCGCACCATCGTGCTCACCGAGCGCGGGGACACCGTCACCGAGAACGCCCTGCTGGCCGCCGCCCGGCACGACGGGACGACGACGATCCGCAACGCCAGCCCCAACTACATGGTGCAGGACCTCTGCCTGTACCTGGAGCTGCTGGGCGTGCGCATCGAGGGCTTCGGGACGACGACGCTGGTGGTCACCGGCTCCCCCGTGCTGGACGCCGACGTCGACTACCCGCTGAGCGAGGACCCGGTGGAGGCGATGAGCCTGCTCACCGCCGGCATCGTCACCAAGTCCGAGCTCACCGTGGCGCGCGCGCCGATCGAGTTCCTGGAGATCGAGCTGGCCATCCTGGCCGAGATGGGGCTGCAGTTCGACCTGTCGCCGGAGTACCCGGCCGACAACGGGCGGACCCGGCTGGTCGACGTGACGATCCACCCGTCGCAGCTGCGGGCACCCATCGACAAGGTGCACCCGATGCCCTTCCCGGGGCTGAACATCGACAACCTGCCGTTCTTCGCGGTGATCGCCGCGACCGCCACCGGCGCCACGCTGATCCACGACTGGGTCTACGACAACCGGGCGATCCACCTGTCCGACCTCACCCGGCTCGGCGCCGACGTCCGGCTGCTCGACCCGCACCGGGTGCTGGTGGAGGGCCCGACCCGCTGGTCGGCGGCGGAGATCGTCTGCCCGCCCGCGCTGCGCCCGGCGGTGTGCATCCTGCTGGCCATGCTGGCGGCCAAGGGGCAGTCGGTGCTGCGCAACGTGGACATCATCGCCCGCGGCTACGAGCAGCTCTACGAGCGCCTGGTGGAGATGGGCGCCCAGATCGACGTCTTCTCCGACTGAGGAAGAACCCCCTCCCCGAGCCCTTCGCACGCCCAGGGCACGCGTGGAGGGGGACGGAGGGAGTCAGGCGCGGAGGAGCAGGGCGACCCCGGCGCAGCCGACCGCCCACAGGCCGCTGGCCAGCGTGCCGATGATGAACCGCTCCGCGGCCACCGGCGCCTTGAGCTCGTTGAACCGCCCCAGGCCCTTCACCGCGATGAGGACGGCGAGCCCCTCCGGCCAGCCGGCGAGCAGGGTGCCGGCCACCGCAACCCGCTCCAGCACGCCGATCCACGCGCCGCCGCGCAGCACCTCGGGGTCCGATGCGCGACGGCGGGCGGGCCCCCGGTCGGGGTCGGCGACGCGGAGCACCGCGGTGGTCGCCGGTCCGCC
>JAOPUQ010000265.1 GCA_025963425.1 Modestobacter sp.
CGTCGTCCCGGCCGAAGAAGAGGCGCAGGATGCGCTGGCAGTCGGGCTGCGGCTCGACCGCGACGACCCGCACTCCGAGCTGCCGCCAGGCGCGCACCCGGCTTCCCACGTGCGCGCCGAGGTCGAAGCCGACGTCCCCAGGCCCGAGGAACTCCCGGTAGAACCGGACCATCCGTCGGTGCTTGCCCGGCTGCCCGTGGTACATGATCAGGGAGCGCCCGATCCCCCATGCCCGGTCGAGCATGCGCCGACCGTAGCCCGATCCGGTCTGGGGAGCGTCGCTCCGCCTCCGCCTCCGCCTCCGCCTCCGGGCCGGGCGCCAGGCGACCGACCTGTTCCAGCGTCGCCAGGACGCCGAAGGCACTGGCGGGCCGGGGGAACGACCAGCAGCCGCGACCCGGCCGCGGCCTGCGCTCTCCGTCCGACGTCCGGACCGTGCCTCCAGGGAGTGCAGAGCGTCCCCGTGGAACGGCGCTCCGCGCGACCGAGGACGCCAACGTGCCCTGCTGAGTCGACCCGCCAGCACCGGCCGGAGACCTCTACCGGGGGTCGGCCTCCACGGCCTCGAACGCCTTTCGGGCGGCAATGAGAACCGGATCCCAGACGGGCGAGAACGGCGGGGCGTAGGACAGGTCCAGCGAGAGGATCTCGTCGACGCTCATCTCGTTCCAGATGCAGATGGCCAACGCGTCGATGCGTTTGCCCGATGCCTTCCGCCCGACGATCTGTGCTCCCAGCAGTCGCCCGCTGCGCCGTTCGGCGATCATCTTGACCCGGATCGGCCGGGAGCCCGGGAAATAGCCGGCCTTGGTGGTCGAGTCGACGACGGCGGTGACGAAGGAGTAGCCGGCGGCCTCGGCCTCCCGGGAGGACAGTCCGGTGCGTGCGGCCTCGGTGTCGCAGATCTTGGTGACAGCGGTACCGATCACGCCGGGGAAGGTTGCGTACCCGCCGCCGATGTTGATCCCCGCGACCCTGCCCTGCTTGTTCGCGTGCGTGCCCAACGCGACCACCATGCGCTCGCCGGAGAGCCGATGGCGCGACTCGACACAATCGCCCGCGGCCCACACTCCCGGCACCTGCGTGCTCATCCGGGCATCCACCGCCACGCCTCCGGAGACGCCCGACGGGATCCCCGCCTCCTCCGCCAGGCGCACGTTCGGCCGCACCCCCAGACCCAGCACCACCAGGTCCGCGGGCAACTCCCGGCCACTGGCCGTGACCACCCCGCGGGCGCGCCCGTCCGCACCGACCTCGACAGCAGCGACGCCGTCGCCCAGGACGAGTTCGATGCCCTCACGGCGGATGGCCTCGGCGATGAACTCCCCGACGTCGGGATCGAAGGTTCCGACCGGAGTGGCGGAGAGGTCCACCACCGTCACCTCGAGGCCGCGGAGCCGACACGCCTCGGCGATCTCCAGCCCGATGTAGCCGCCGCCCACCACGACGACCCGCCGCACCCGGCCGCTGTCCAGTTCTGCCCGTAGCGCCACGCCGTCGTCCAGCACCTGGACGCCGTAGACCCCGGCGGCATCGATCCCGGGCACCCGGGGGCGCAAGGGCACGCTGCCCGTCGCGTAGACGAGCTCGTCGAAGGGCTCGTCGCCCTCCGCGCCGCCGTCCAGGTCCCGCCAGTGCACGGCCCGGCGGTCCAGGTCGATACCGACGACCTCCGTGCGCATGCGCACGTCGATGCCCGCCGCCCGGTGCTGCGCAGGGGTGCGGGCGACCAGCGCCGCCTCACTCGCGACCGCGCCGCTGATCCAGTAGGGGATCCCGCAGGCGGAGTACGACGTCGCGCGGCCACGCTCGAACATGACCACGCCGAGGTCGCGCTGCCGCTTCTTGGCCTGGGACGCCGCGCTGCCGCCCGCCGCGTCCCCTCCGATCACGACCAGGCGTCTTCCCACGCACCGGACGCTAGGTCACCACGCGGCTGACCGGAACGGCGATCCCAACGGGCCTTCGGTCCATCCGGTCACCGGACGATGAGGAGCAGCTCGTCGTGGTGCTCGGGCCCGGCTCCGCAGATGCTGCGCTTCGTCGGCGGTGGGGGACGCCGGGCCGGGCCATCCCCTGGGCGTCGAGGACTTGCATCATGCAGGCTTATGCCTGCATGATGGGGCTGTGCCGGAGGACCTGAGTCTGGTGTTCAAGGCGCTGGCCGACCCGAGCCGACGGCAGTTGCTCGACCGGCTGCACGAGCGGAACGGCCAGACGCTCGGCCAGCTCTGCGGCTCTCTGGCCATGGCTCGCCAGTCGGCGTCCCAGCACCTCGCCGCTCTGGAGGCGGCGAACCTCGTCAGCACCGTCTGGCACGGCCGGGAGAAGTTGCACTACCTCAACCCCGTTCCCCTCCACGAGGTCCAGGAGCGGTGGATCGACAAGTTCGAGACCCCCCGCCTGCGCGCGCTCAGCGCCGTCCGGCAGTCAGCAGAGGAGCAGCACATGACCACTCCCCCGACCTACGTCTACGTCACCTACATCCGGGCTACGCCCGAGCAGGTCTGGGAGGCGCTGACGGATGCCGACGTGACGGCCCGCTTCTGGGGGCACAGGAACGTCTCGGACTGGCAGGAGGGCTCGACCTGGCAGCACCTCCGGACCGACGGCTCCGGCATCGCGGACGTGACCGGCACGGTGGTGGAGGTCGAGCGGCCCGAACGGCTCGTGCTCACCTTCCCAGGGTCGGACGAACAGCGGGACGGCCGGCCGTCACAGGTGACCTTCACCATCGAAGCGCACCAGGACATCGTCCGGCTCACCGTGCGGCACGAGGACCTGCCCACCGAGGCCGACCGGGAGGCCATCGCCGCCGGCTGGCCCGCCGTCCTGGCCAACCTCAAGTCACTCCTGGAAACCGGCGACGTCCTCCCCCAGGCGCCATGGGAGATGCACGCCGATCTCCGTGACGCGCAGACGGCGCGCAACACCTCGTCGTGAGTGAGGTGTACTGACCGGGCGGGTCGGTCGAGCGGGGGATGGGTGACGGCGTCCGGTCCCGACTTCCTCGCGCCCCGCTCTGTGTCCTGATCTTCGACGCCTTCCTCCGCGTTCCTTGGGTCGATGCCGGCGAGGGCACGCGAGGCTCTGCCGACGTCATGCAGATGAGCCTCGACCGTGCGGTGGGCTCCGGCGGCGGACCACTACTTCCCGTTCAGCCCCACAGCGATCAGCACCCTGGGCCCGAGGAGTTCGCTGAGCAGGAGGGCGGCGTGCAGGTTCAACTGATCTCGGTCCAGCCGTCGTCCGCTGAGCTGCTCCGCCTGCTTGATCCGGTAGGTCACGGTGTTCCGGGAGATGTACTGCTGCTCGGCGACCTTGGCGACGCTCCGCTCGTTGTCGAGGTACATCCGGAGGGTGTCACGCACTCGGCGGGTGCGACGGTCGTCGATGGCGAGCCGGCCCAGTTGCCGCTGCACGAAGTGTCGCGTGTCCTCGAGGTCGTGGCACAACAGCGTGGCGAGCTCCACGTCGGCATGCCTGAGGCCACTCACGCGCACCGAGCTCGGCGCCAGGCGCATCAGTCGTTCGACCGCCGTCGCTTCGTGGTGCGCTCGCACGAACCCGGCGACGCCCGGATGCCCCTGACTGACCGCGATGTAGACCCCGGGAGGAGGGCTGGGCAGAGGGACCGGTTCCGCACCCACCGCACCCCACGCCCAGGTCGCGGCCAGCCCCATCGGGAGCACGAAGACATCCGTGGCACCCGTCGACCGGAGGGCACTGACCGCTGCCGTACGGAGTTGATCGGTGCGGTCCGATCCCGCGGCGTCGCTCCACACGACCGCGGCGACGTGCCAGGGCTCCAGGTCGTAGTTCAGCACCCGCTGGGCCTGCCGGGTGTCCACCGGACGCCCCTCGAGCAGGTCGTTGACCAGCTCGAGCTGGGGCGCCACCGTGGTGGCGGCCCAGCGGTCCTTCTCGGCGAGAAAGGCCTCCGACATCTCCCCGGAGAACTCGTCCATGTAACTGAAGAAGAGCTCTGCCAGCCGGCGCATCTCCACCGCTCGCTCGGTGTCGGCCA
>JAOPUQ010000271.1 GCA_025963425.1 Modestobacter sp.
GCACCGCCCGCTCGCTGCGCCGGCCGTCCAGGCTCCCGAGCAGCCGCCCCACGTCCGGCCCGGCGGGGTGCACGCGCAGCCCGCTGCGGCCGTCGACCCCGCCGACCTGGAGAGTCCGGCCGTCCACGCGCAGGACCGGGGTGGCGGGCGGCAGCAGCGGGTGCGGGCTCTCGGTCACCGTCGGCAGGGTGCCAGGACGGACCGGTCCGGACGGGCGTCGTCCACAGGCTCGGTGGACGACGGGCCGGCGGACCGTCCAGGACCGATTCCCACAACCTGTGGACGGAGGTGTGGATACCGTGGGGACCGGTCGGTGTGTCGCTGTGCACCGTCTCGGGACAGAGGGCCCGGCGACTCCCGCCGGCTCCGCCCGACCACGCGTCCACCTGGGCGGACACCCGGCCAACAGCTGTGGACGGACCACGACCGGGGGACCCGGACGACTGGCGTTCCACTGTCCGTGTGCACCTGTCCACGACCGGGTGTCCTCGGGTGGGCGAGGGCGGGGCGTCCGGTTACCGTGCGTGCGTGGAGCAGCGACCCGACCGCCGACCGTCCGGGCCGTCCGCCGTCCCCGCCACCGGGTCGCGGACGCCGTCCGCCCCCGGCCTTCGTGAGGCCGTGGAGGTGCGGCGCAGCGCCCGCCGGCGGCGCACCGTCACCGCCTACCGGGAGAACGGCCGGACGATCGTCCTCATCCCCGCGGCCTTCAGCGCGGCGGAGGAGCGGCGCTGGGTCGACCAGATGGTCGCCAAGCTGCAGACCCGCGAGGAGCGGCGGCACCGCAACCTCGCCTCGGACGGCGACCTGATGGCCCGGGCGACCACACTGTCGGACACCTTCTTCGCCGGCCGGGCGGTGCCGGCCAGCGTGCGATGGGTGGACAACCAGCACCGCCGGTGGGGGTCGTGCACGCCCGGCGACCGGACGATCAGGCTGTCCAGCCGGCTGCGCGGCATGCCGGAGTTCGTCGTGGACTACGTGCTGGTCCACGAGCTGGCGCACCTGCTCGAGGCAAGCCACGACGACCGGTTCTGGGCGCTGGTGCACGCCTATCCGCAGGCCGACCGGGCCCTGGGCTTCCTGGAAGGCATCGAGTTCGGCCGGCCGGGCACGCCGTCGGGCACCGGGGCCGGTGACGGGCCCGACGACGACGTGGAGGGGCCGGGCGCGCTCGACTGAGCGCCCCGGCCCCCGCCTCAGCTGCGGGGGTCGTCCCCGTCGGCCTCACCGGCGTCGGGCTCCGTGCCGGCCCCGGTGTCGGGCTGGTCGGTGAGGTCCCCGGTCAGCTCGGCGAACTCGTCGCTGCCGCCCTGACGGGCCACGAAGTCCAGCGGCTCGTCGAGGTCGTCGGAGGTCGGCAGCAGGTCCGGGTGGGACCACAGCCGGTCGCGGGCACCGGTGCCGTGCTGCTGGGCCATCGCCCCCCACACCGTGCTGGCGTCCCGCAGCCGACGGGGCCGCAGCTCCAGGCCGACCAGGGTGGCGAAGGTCTGCTCGGCCGGCCCGCCGGAGGCCCGCCGCCGGCGCATGGTCTCGGCCAGCGCGCCGTGCCCGGGCAGCCGGGGCGCCGCCGCCGCGGAGACCACGCTGTCCACCCAGCCCTCGATCAGCGCGAGCAGGGTCTCCAGCCGGCGCAGCGCCATGTGCTGCTCGGGGGTCTCCTCCGGCTCGAGCAGCCCGCTGCCCAGGAGTCGCTGGATGCTCTCCGGGTCGCTGGGGTCGACGCCGCCCTCCATGCCGCTCATCGCCTCGTCCAGGCCGCGCTGGATCGCGTCGCGGTCGACGTGGATGCCCCGGGCGTAGGCGTGCACCGCGTCGGTGAGCTGCTGACGCAGCCACGGGACGTGGGCGAACAACCGCTGGTGCGCGGCCTCGCGCAGGGCAAGGAACAGCCGCACCTCGTCCTCGGGCCGGTCCAGCCCGGCACCGAAGGCGGCCACGTTCTGCGGCACCAGCACGCCGGCGCCGGCCGGGCCCAGCGGCAGGCCGACGTCGGTGCTGGTGAGCACCTCGTCGGCGAGCTTGCCCAGGGCCTGGCCCACCTGGGCGCCGAACATGACGCCGCCCATCTGGCCCATCACCCCGGCCAGCGGGCCGGCCATCTGCGCCGCCTCCGCCGGGAGGGCGCTGGTCATGGCCGACACCACCCGCTCGGCGAGCGGGTCGATCAGCGCACCCCAGGCCGGCAGCGTCTGCTCGACCCACTCGACCCGGGACCACGCCAGGCCGCGGTCCATCCCCGAGGGGAGCTCGGTCGCCTCGTCCAGCCACAGGTCGGCCAGCCGCAGGGCCTCGGCGACGGCAGCCCGCTCGGCCTCGGACGTCGGCTGGTGGCCGGGGGCCAGCTGGCTGATCGCGCCCTGCCGGGCGAGGTCCCAGTTGACCGGCCCGCCGGACCAGGTCATCAGCTTCTGCAGCTCGGCGAACAGCGGCATCTTGCCCAGCAGGTCCTCGGGGGAGCCACCCCCCGGGCCGCCGAAGCCGGCGCCGCCGAACAGCGCGCCGAGCCCGAAGGGGTCACCGGGCGTGCCGCCGCCGGAGCCGCCCGAGCCGCCGGAGCGCTCGGGGTCACGGTCGGGGAGCCCGAAGCCGAACGGCGGTTGATCGCTCATGCCCCCACCGTAACCGCGCCGGGGGGCCGGGAGCCCCGCCCGAGGACCTGTGGGCGTACGCCCACAGCGGATCGCGGCGCCCGTCGCAGGCACCGTCGAGGGCGCGGCCGAGCGGTGTCCCAGGCTGGTCACCTACTCTCGCCGGTCGTGAGTCGTCGGATCGCCGTCCTGGTCGCCGGTGCGGTGCTGCTGCTCGTCTTCGGGGTGGTCGGCACGCTCCTGCCGGTGCCCTACGTGGCGCAGGTGCCCGGCCCCACGTTCAACACCCTCGGCGACATCGATGGGCGCCCGATCATCTCCGTGGCGGGCCGGGAGCGGAACGACACCTCCGGCAACCTGAACCTGACCACCGTCGGGGTGCCGCAGCGCCCGCTCACCCTGGTCGGAGCGGTGCAGGGCTGGTTCGACAGTGAGGTCACCGTCGTGCCCCGCGAGCAGGTCTACCCGTCGGGGAAGTCGGAGGAGCAGACCCAGCAGGAGAACCGGCAGGCGTTCCTCACCTCCGAGCAGTCCGCGCGCATGGCGGCCCTCGCGGAGCTTGGCTTCCCGGAGGAGGTCGTCGTCCAGGACCTGACCGACGACTCGCCGTCGAAGGGCCGGCTGGAGGCCGGGGATGCGCTGCAGTCGGTGGGCGGCACGGCCACCCCGGACACCGACGCGCTCAGCGCGGCGCTGGCGGACATCCCGCCGGGGACGTCGGTGCCGGTCGCCTACACCCGCCTGGGCCAGCCCGGGACGACGACGGTGACCACCGGCAAGGCCGCGAGCGGCGGCTCGGCGCTGGGCGTGCTGGTGCTCGAGTCGCCCTACGCGCCGTTCACCGTCGACATCCGGGTGGACGACGTCGGGGGTCCCTCGGCCGGTCTGATGCTGACCCTGGGCATCCTGGACCTGGTGGGGGACACCGACCTGACCGAGGGCGCCGTCGTGGCCGGCACCGGCACCATCACCGGCGAGGGCGCGGTGGGCCCGATCGGCGGCATCCCGCTCAAGCTCATCGCGGCCCGTGAGCTGGGCGCCGAGCTGTTCCTGGTCCCCGCGGACAACTGCGCCGAGGCGCTGGCGAACGTGCAGCCGGGCCTGCCGATGGCCAGGGTCGCCTCGCTGGACGACGCGCTCACCGCGCTGGCCGACCTACGGGCCGGGCGGACCCCGGCGCCCTGCTGATCGGTGCGGCAGGCCCACGCCTGCTCCGCAGCCCGACGTGGTGTGCTTGTCGCCTCGGGAACCCGCCGCCGCCGGCATCAGTTGAGCAGTCGGACCCGGGCGCCTGACCTGTCCTGCGTCGCCTCCCGCGACGCCGGGCCGGTCGTCGCGGTCGAGTAGTCCGTGGCCTCCCGGCCACCACTGATCTGTGAGGAGACCGCTCGTGGCCATGCGGCCCCCCGTGCCGGTGCCGGCGTTGTCGCGGCGCGCGAAGTCGGTCATCGGCATCGTCGCCGTCCTGCTGGTGCTGTTCACCGTCATCGGCACGCTGACCAACGTCTACGTCGACTACCTGTGGTTCGACGAGACCAACTACACCGAGGTCTTCTGGACCGAGGCGCAGACCCGAGCCCTGCTGTTCGCCGTCGCCGGGCTCGCCACCGGCGGGCTCACCGCGCTGGCGGTGTACCTGGCCTACCGGTTCCGCCCGACCTTCCGGCCCATGTCGCTGGAGCAGCAGAACCTGGAGCGCTACCGGCAGTCGCTCGAGCCGCGCCGCAAGGTCGTGCTCACCGGCCTCGGCGTCGTGCTGGGCCTGTTCGCCGGGTTCACCGCGCAGGGCAGCTGGCAGACCTGGCTGACCTTCCGCAACGCCACCGACTTCGGGCAGACCGACCCGCAGTTCGGCAAGGACATCTCCTTCTTCGTCTTCGACTACCCCTTCTACCGGCTGGCGCTGGGCTTCGCGTTCGCGATCGTGCTGTTGTCGCTGATCGGCTCGGTGCTGACCCACTACGTCTTCGGCGGGCTGCGCCTGCAGACGCCGGGCCAGAAGCTCACCGGCGCCGCCCGGGTCCAGCTGTCGGTGCTGCTGGGGCTGTTCGTGGCCCTCAAGGCCGTCGCCTACTGGCTGGACCGCTACGGCACCGTCTACTCCGGCCGGGGCAACGTCTTCACCGGCGCGTCCTACACCGATGTCAACGCGCTGCTGCCGGCCAAGAACATCCTGGTGTTCGTGGCGGCGATCTGCGCCATCGCCTTCTTCGCCAACATCGTCTTCCGCAACACGCTGCTGCCGGCCTCGGCGCTGGTGCTGCTGCTGCTGTCCAGCCTGGTCATCGGGGTCGCCTACCCGGCGATCGTCCAGCAGTTCGTCGTCCGGCCCAGCGCGGACCAGAAGGAGTCGGCCTACATCGAGCGGGCCATCGCCTCCACCCGGGACGCCTACGGGCTGTCCGACGTCCAGTACGTGAACTACGGCACCGACAGCGCGGCGGACGGGTCCGGCACCGACGCCGGCTCGGCCAGCACGTCCACGCCGACCTCGGCCGACCTCGCCGCCGACGCCGGGACGATCTCCAACGCCCGCCTGCTGGACCCCAACGTCCTGCAGGCGACGTTCCTGGCCCGGCAGCAGATCCGCAACGTCTACGGCTTCCCGGAGAAACTGGACATCGACCGGTACACGATCGACGGGACGACGCAGGACTACGTGGTGGCCGCCCGCGAGCTGGACTCCGCGGCGCTGTCGGGCAACCAGACGAACTGGATCAACGAGCACACCGTCTACACCCACGGCAACGGGTTCGTCGCCGCGCCGGCCAACCAGGTCGTGTCGGGGGAGGCGGGCGGCGAGCCGAACTTCACCACCGGGAACCTGCCGACCAGCGGCAACATCCCGGTTGACCAGTCGCGCATCTACTACGGCGAGCTGATCAGCGACTACTCGGTCGTCGGCGCGCCCGAGGGTGCCTCGCCGCGGGAGTTCGACCAGCCCGAGAGCGGCTCCGAGGGCCAGGTCAACAACACCTACGACGGTGCGGGTGGCGTCTCGATCGGCAGCTTCTTCCGGCAGCTGACGTTCGCCATCTACTACCGGGAGCGCAACTTCCTGCTCTCCGGCGCGGTGAACGACAACTCGAAGGTGCTCTACGTCCGCGACCCGCGGGATCGGGTGGAGAAGGCCGCTCCCTACCTGCAGGTGGACGGCGACCCGTACCCGGCGGTGGTGGCCGGCCGGATCGTGTGGATCGTCGACGCGTACACGACCTCGGACGCCTATCCGTACTCGGCGCTGATGAGTCTGGGCGAGGCGACCAACGACTCGCTGACCGGCACGGGGACGTCGGCGCTGCCCAACGACCAGGTCAACTACGTGCGCAACTCGGTGAAGGCGACCGTGGACGCCTACGACGGCACGGTCTCCCTGTACGCCTTCGACGACGAGAAGCCCGACCCGATGCTGGAGACCTACGAGAAGGCCTTCCCGGGCACGATCAAGCCGTCGAGCGAGATCAGCGACGAGTTGCGCAGCCACTTCCGGTACCCGGAGGACCTGTTCAAGCTCCAGCGGGACGTCCTCACCCAGTACCACGTGGACAACCCGTCGGACTTCTACAACGCCAACGACTTCTGGCAGGTCCCGAGCGACCCGACCGAGAACACGGCGGACTCCCAGCCGCCGTACTACGTGCTCTCCCAGCGGGTCAACGAGGGCAACTCGACCTTCCAGCTGACCAGTGCGCTCAACGCGCTGAACCGGGAGAACCTGTCGGCCTACATGGCGGTGTCCAGCGACCCGGCCAGCTACGGCCAGATCCAGGTGCTGCAGTTGCCCGGCAACACGCAGTTCCGCGGGCCCAAGCAGGTCTTCCAGTCCTTCAACACCAACAGCGAGGTCAGACCTGACCTGACGCTGTTCGACAGCTCGAGCTCCCAGGCGGTGTTCGGCAACCTGCTCACCCTGCCGATCGGCACCAACGGGCTGCTCTACGTCGAACCGCTGTACGTGGCCGGCACCGGGGAGAACTCCTTCCCGCTGCTGCAGAAGGTGCTGGTCAACTACGGCGACCGGGTGGGCTACGCCGACACGTTCGCCGAGGCGCTGGACCAGGTGTTCGGGCAGGGCGCGGGTGACGCCGCCGCCGACAGCGGGGCCACCCCGTCGCCCGCGCCCACGACCCCGACGACGGCGCCGGAGGGCTCGGCCACCCCGACGACGCCGCCACCGGACGCCGGCGGTGGGACGACGGACACCGCCGCCCGGGACCAGGCGGTCACGGCCATCAACGCGGCGCTGACCGCCCTGGCCGATGCGCAGCGGAGCGGCAACTTCGCGGCGATCGGCCAGGCGCAGGCGGACCTGCAGGCCGCCGTCACGGCCTACCAGGCGGCCAACGGCC
>JAOPUQ010000285.1 GCA_025963425.1 Modestobacter sp.
GGGCGCCGAAGAAGCTGACGACCCTGGAGGACCGGCTGCGGACCCGCTTCGAGTGGGGCCTGATCACCGACGTCCAGGCCCCCGACCTGGAGACCCGCATCGCGATCCTGCGGAAGAAGGCGTGGGGGGAGCGGCTGCAGGCCCCGGACGCGGTGCTGGAGTTCATCGCCAGCAAGGTGCAGACCAACATCCGCGAGCTCGAGGGCGCGCTGATCCGGGTGACGGCCTTCGCCAGCCTGAACAAGCAGCCGGTCGACCTGGCGCTGGCCGAGCTGGTGCTCAAGGACCTGATCAGCGACGAGCAGGGCCCGCAGATCACCGCGGCGATCATCATGGCGGCCACCGCGGAGTATTTCTCCGTGACGATGGAGGAGCTGCAGGGCGCCAACCGCAGCCGCACGCTGGTCAACGCCCGGCAGATCGCCATGTACCTGTGCCGCGAGCTCACCGAGCTGTCCCTGCCCCGGATCGGTGCCTCGTTCGGCGGCAAGGACCACACCACGGTCATGCACGCGGTCAAGAAGATCACCGGCCTGATGAGCGAGCGCCGGGCGACGTACACGCAGGTCACCGAGCTCACCGCACGGATCAAGAGCCGCGCTCGTCAGTGACCGACCGGTGACCGACCGTCGCTGGTAGTCGGTCACCGTCCCCCCTCATGTCGCCTTGTCCCCAGGACTGTGCACAGGTTGGGGAGAGCGCATCGCCCATCACCGACCGCTGGGAAAGCGCTCCGCTCCGCGCCCCTGCCGCCGCTCGCACCGCCCCGACCTGCGACGTCTCCCGTTCCGCCGACCGCTGTCCACATCCTGCGGATGACGCCGGGGGCCCCGCCGGTGCCGTTCGGGGCCGACGGGCACGGCATGGGGACGAGCCTGCGCGCTGCCAGGGGATGACAGGTGGAGACAGGTCACCGACGGTGCACAGCGGTCGAGTTGTCCACGTGTCGACACAGGAAGACGGTCACCGGCCCACAGCGCACCAACAGGGGCATTCGGGGGATGACCTGCAGGAAGGGCCTCGATCCCCAGGTTCCACACCCGTGATGACGAAGATGAAGTACTTATCTCCAGGTGTTCTCGAACCACACTCAGGCTTGGGACGTGCCGGTCCGGGAGCCCCGGACCGGGCAGCCAGGACGGCAGCAGAGCGGCCAGGGGCGAGGGCAGTGGAGACGCGGAGCCCCTGGGCAGGAGAGGATGGTCGCCGCACACCGCGCCGGACGAGCCAGCGCAGACGAGCATGGGGTGGGTATCAATGAAGTTCCGGGTGGCACGAGAGGTGCTCGCCGAGGCGGTCGCCTGGACGGCACGCAGCCTGCCGCCGCGTCCCTCGGTGCCGGTGCTGGCCGGGATCATGCTGGAGGTCGAGGGCAACCAGCTGGCGGTGTCCGGCTTCGACTACGAGGTCTCGGCGCGGTCGGAGATCGACGTCCAGTCCACCGAGGGTGGCCGCGCCCTGGTCCCCGGCCGGCTGCTCGCCGAGATCACCCGCGCGCTCCCGCCGCACCCGGTGGAGATCGTCGCCGAGGGTGCCCGGTTGTCCATCAGCTGCGGCAACGCCAAGTTCAGCCTGCCGACCCTGCCGGTGGAGGACTACCCCTCGCTGCCCTCCATGCCCTCCACCGCCGGCACCGTGGACAGCGACGCCTTCGCCGAGGCGGTCAGCCAGGTCGCCGTGGCAGCCGGCCGGGACGACACGCTGCCGATGCTGACCGGCGTCCGGCTGGAGATCGAGGACGACCTGGTCACCCTGGCCGCCACCGACCGCTACCGGCTCGCCGTGCGGGAGTTCGCCTGGCGCCCGGAGACCCCGGTCCTGTCCGCCGCGGTGCTCGTTCCGGCGCGCACCCTGGCCGATGCGGCGAAGACGCTGACCAGCGGCCCGGAGGTGGTCCTCTCGTTGTCCTCCGGCGGCGCGGGCGAGGGCATCCTGGGCCTGTCGGGCAAGGACCGGCAGACCACGACCCGCCTGCTGGACGCCGAGTTCGTCAAGTACCGGGCGATCATGCCCAGCGAGTCGACCTCCAGCGCGATGCTGCCGGTGGGGCTGTTCACCGACGCCGCCAAGCGCGTCGCCCTGGTCGCCGAGCGGGGCACCCCGCTGCGCTGTGAGTTCACCCCCGGGCAGGTCACGCTGCGCGCCGGTGGCACCGACGAGGAGGGGCAGGCCGAGGAGCGCTGCGACGTCGACTTCGACGGCGACGCGCTGACCATCGGCTTCAACCCGACGTTCCTGCTCGACGGGCTGGCCGCGGTGCACACCGACCGGGCCCGGATGGACTTCACCACCGCGCTGAAGCCCGCCGTCCTCTCCGGCGTCGCGGAGCCGGCGGCCGACGACGGCGGCGAGCAGCGTCCAGCCGAGCGGCCCGGCAGCTACCGCTACCTGATCATGCCGGTGCGACTGCCGGGCTGACCTGCACCGGGCCGGTGTCCCGGCCCTCCCCGTCGCGCGTCGCCGGGGCGGGGCGAGCACGATGGACGTCGGCGGCCCCGGGGAGGCCGGGGCACGGGCGCAGTGCCGCGCGCCCGGCACGAGACCTGCGGGCAACCGCGACACGTCGACGTTGAGGAGGACCGGCCGTGCAGCTGGGTCTGATCGGGCTGGGCAAGATGGGCGGCAACATGGCCGAGCGGCTGCGCCGCGCCGGTCACGAGGTCGTCGGGTACGACCACTCTGCCGGCAAGCGGGACGTCGAGAGCCTGCCGGCCCTGGTCGAGGCGCTGGCCGCCCCGCGCGTGATCTGGGTGATGGTCCCCTCCGGTGATCCCACCCGGGCCACCGTCCGCGAGCTCGGCGAGCTGCTCAGCCCCGGAGACGTCGTGGTCGACGGCGGGAACTCGAAATTCACCGACGACAAGGTGCACGCCGACGAGCTGGCCACCCGGGGCATCGGCTACGTCGACGCCGGGGTCTCCGGCGGGGTCTGGGGCCTGGAGAACGGCTACGCACTGATGGTGGGCGGCTCGGCGGAGGACGTGGCGAAGGTCCAGCCGGTCTTCGACGCCCTCCGGCCGCCGTCGCCCAAGGACGAGGCCGGCAACGACATGCCCGGCGTCGGCTTCGTGCACGCCGGCCCGGTGGGTGCCGGGCACTTCTCCAAGATGGTCCACAACGGCATCGAGTACGCGATGATGCAGGCCTACGGCGAGGGCTACGAACTGCTGGCCGCCGTCGACCTCGTCGAGGACGTCCCCGGCGTCATCGCCTCCTGGACCCAGGGCACCGTCATCCGTTCCTGGCTGCTGGACCTGCTGGTCAAGGCGCTGCAGGACGACCCCGGGCTGGACCGGATCACCGGCTACGCCGAGGACTCCGGCGAGGGCCGCTGGACCGTGGAGCAGGCGATCGAGCACGCCGTCCCCATGCCGGCGATCTCCGCGTCGCTGTTCGCCCGGTTCGCCTCCCGGCAGGACGACTCGCCGACCATGAAGGCCGTCGCCGCCCTGCGCAACCAGTTCGGCGGGCACGCCGTGCACGCCGTGCAGGCCGTTCCGCCGAGCGAGGTGGAGGAGCCCGCGTGACCGCCCCGTCGTCCGTCCGGCCGGCCCGGGGTGCCAAAGTCGCGACTTTGGCACCCCGGTGACGTGCGTCTGACGTGTACGTCCGGCACCTGCAGGTCGGCCAGTTCCGGAGCTGGGAGTCCGCCGACCTGGCGCTGACCCCCGGCCCCACGGTGCTGGTCGGCCGCAACGGCCAGGGCAAGACCAACCTGGTCGAGGCGGTCGGTTACCTGGCCACCCTGAGCAGCCACCGGGTCTCCTCCGACGCCCCGCTCGTGCGGCACGGCGCCGCCCAGGCCGTCGTCCGGGCCGCGCTGCGCCGCGACGAGCGCGAGCTGCTCGTCGAGGTGGAGATCAACCCCGGCCGGGCCAACCGGGTGCGGGTCAACCGGGCGCCGCTGCCCCGGCCGCGGGAGCTGCTCGGGCTGGTCAAGACCGTGCTGTTCGCCCCGGAGGACCTCTCCCTGGTGCGCGGCGACCCGGCCGAGCGGCGCAGGTTCCTCGACGACCTGCTGGTCACCCGCACGCCGCGGCTGGCCGGGGTGCGCAGCGACTACGAGCGGGTGCTCAAGCAGCGCAACGCCCTGCTCAAGACGGCGAAGCTCGCGCGGGGCAACGCGCTGGCCACCCTGGACGTCTGGGACGGCCACCTCACCGAGCTCGGCGGACAGCTGCTGGCCGCCCGGCTGCGGCTGGTGACCGACCTGGCGCCGCACGTCGCCGCGGCCTACTCGGGGGTGGCCGGCCCGGGCGGGGACGCGGCCGCGCTGGGCTACAACAGCACCGTCCCGCTGGCCGGGGACGGCGCTCCGCTGGACCCGGACCGGGCACTGCCCGGTGCCGCGGAGCTGTCCGAGGCGCTGCTGGCCCGGGTCGCCGAGCGCCGCGGGGAGGAGGTCGACCGCGGGGTCACCCTGGTCGGGCCGCACCGCGACGACCTGGTTCTCCACCTCGGGCCGGCCCCGGCGAAGGGGTACGCGAGCCACGGGGAGTCCTGGTCGCTCGCCCTGGCCCTGAAGCTGGCCTGCTTCGCGCTGCTGCGGGCCGAGGGTGAGGACCCGATCCTGGTCCTGGACGACGTCTTCGCCGAGCTGGACGCCGGCCGGCGTACCGCCCTGGCCGCGGTGGCCGCCACCGCGGAGCAGACCCTGATCACCGCGGCCGTGGCGGAGGACGTGCCCGCGGCGTTGCGCGGCACCCGGGTTCAGGTCGCCGATGGCCAGGCGGTGGTCCTGCCGCCGGAGACGGGCGTGGACCTGACGGTGGAGCCGGTGACCAGTGGCTGAGGAGCGCCCGGCCCGGCCCTCGGACATCGCCCGCGCCGCGCTGGACGCCGCCCGGGCGGCCT
>JAOPUQ010000290.1 GCA_025963425.1 Modestobacter sp.
CTGGCTGGAGGCGCTGCGGGCGTCGGCCGGCGGCTGGCTGACCGAGGACGCCGAGGCCCAGGTCGCGCTGGTCGGCGACTGGAACATCGCCCCGCAGGACGACGACGTCTGGGACATCTCGCTGTTCTCGCACTCCACGCACGTCACCGAGCCCGAGCGGGCGGCCTACCGCGGGGTCCTGGAAGCCGGGTACGCCGACGTCGTCCGCCCGTACACGCCGGGGCCGGGGGTCTACACCTACTGGGACTACACCCAGCTGCGCTTTCCCCGCCGGGAGGGCATGCGGATCGACTTCGTGCTCGGCTCCCCCGCGCTGGCCCGCCGGGTCTCCGACGCGCGGATCGACCGCGAGGAGCGCAAGGGCAAGGGCGCCAGCGACCACGCGCCCGTCGTCGTCGAGCTCGGGGACTGACCCGCCCTCGCGGCGACGGTTCCGCGGAACCGTCGGTGCAGCCACCTCCGACCCGCAGACGACCCGCTGACCTGCGGAACTGTCGGACGCCCCGGCTAGCTTCGAGCGCATGATCGATGCGACACGCACCGAGGTGTCCCCACCCGTCGACGGCAGGCCGGCCGAACCGCTGGACCACCTGGCGGACCGCATCCGCGGTGGCGCCGTGCGGCTGGCCGCGGCGACCGCGGCCTGGCTGCGCCTGATCGCCGAGTTCGACGAGCGGGAGGGCTGGGCCGGGGTGGGCATCACCTCCTGTGCCCACTGGCTCGCCTGGCAGTGCGGTCTCACGCCCGGCACCGCCCGGCAGCACGTCCGGGTTGCCCGGGCACTGCGCCGGCTGCCGGCCATCGAGACGGCGTTCGCGGGCGGTGAGCTGTCCTACTCCAAGGTCCGCGCCCTCACCCGGGTCGCCGAACCCGGCACCGAGGAGGAGCTGGTCGAGTTCGCCCGCCACGCCACCGCCTCCCAGGTCGAACGGACTGTGCGGGCCTGGCGCCGGGCCGACGACGCCGACGCGGGCCGGGTCGCTGATCGGCGCCGGTTCTCCTGGTCCTTCGACGACGACGACGGCATGGTGTCGATCCACGTGCGCCTGGACGCCGAGCAGGGCGCGCAGCTGCTCGCCGCGATCGAGTCCCTGGCCGAGCGGGATGCCCGCCGCGAACGGGCGGCGAGACGGCGCGCGGCTGCCGCGGAGCCGGTCGACGCCACGACGTGTGCCGATCCCGAGGTTCCGCCGCTCGGGGTGATGACCGAGCGCCGGTGCCGCGCACTGACCCAGCTGGCGGAGGCGGCCGCGGACGCCGACCGGCGGGCCGGGGACCCACCGCGGCGTGAGGTGGTGATCGTGATGGACGCCGCGGTGCTCGCGGACGACGAGGCGGCCGGCCGCGCCCACCTGGAGGGCGGCCCGGCGATCAACCCTGCCCAGGCCCGCCGCCTGGCCTGCGACGCCGCCGTCACCGCCGTCCTCACCGAGGGCGCGCAGGTGCTGGCCCAGGGGCGGGCCCGGCGCTACGCCACCCGCGCCCAGCGGCGGGCACTGCTGGTCCGGGACGGAGGTTGCGCCCGGCCGGGGTGCGACGAGACGCGGATCGAACGCCTGCACGCCCACCACCTGCGGCACTGGCTGTCCGGTGGGCGGACCGACGTGTCGAACATGGTGCTGCTCTGCGACGTCGACCACGGCCTGGTGCACGACCTCGACCTGGTCCTCGCCCGACCGTCCGGCGTGCTGGTGGCGACGTCGCCGGACGGCCAGCGGGTGTGGGCCCCGGCCGGCCCGGACCGGGCGCTGTCCCTGGTCCCGGCACGGTTCCGCGGAGCCGCCGGGGACGTCGGGCCGGACCAGGACCCCGTGCTGGGGGACCTTCCTCCCGGCCGCCGCATGCTGCCCTCCGCACTGCCCTCCGACGGGGAGCGGATGGACCTGCAGCACGCCGTGTGGGCGCTCATGGCCCACCGGGACGCCGTCCGCCGACGCGCCGCCTGACCGCGCCCTTAGCGGGACCGGCCGCCCCGGCGGCGCGGCTGGGCGACCGGAACCCGCCCCGGCCACAACGCCTCGAGCGCCTCGGCGGTCTCCTCCCGGTAGTCCACCGCCGCGCCCACGGTGCGGGGCTTCATGCGCCCCAGCTGCGGGTCCACCGAGTCGACCTCCCGGACGTCCCCGACCACCACGGTGATGTTGTCGGTGGGCGGACCGGCCAGGGCGGCCTCGCGCAGGGCCGCCGCGGCCTCGGCCGGCGTCGCGGCGCCGGCCAGCAGCTGACCGATCCGGTCGGGCCGGACGACGTCGGTCAGGCCGTCGGAGCAGACCATCAGCCGGTCGCCGGGCTGCGCGTCCAGCCTCAGCAGGTCCAGCCCGGCCAGGTCGTCGTCCCCGCCGTGCAGCGCGGCGTAGACCGCCGACCGCTGCGGGTGCACCCGCGCCTCCTCGACGGTGAGGTCACCGGCGTCGATCATCGCCTGCACCAGGGTGTGGTCGGTGCTCAACTGGACCAGCACGCCCTCGCGAAGCTGGTAGCCGCGGGAGTCGCCGATGTGGGCCAGCAACAGACCCTCGCTGTCGGCGTAGACCGCGGTCATCGTGGTGGCCATGCTGCGCAGCCGCGGGCGCTCGGTATAGGCCGCCCGAATGCGCTCGTTGGCACCGGTGACCACCCGGACCAGGTCGCTGGGGCCGGCACCGGAAGCGCCGGACACCGCCCGCCCGGTGCCCAGCGGGGCGAGCCAGTTCACCACCAGGGACGACGCGACAGCGCCGCCCACGTTGCCGCCGACCCCGTCGGCGATGGCGATGAGCAGGGGCGCCGCGCAGGCCGAGTCCTGGTTGTCCGGACGAGGGCCGGTCGTGGAGACCGCCGCAGAGTCCAGGACGAGCACCATGATCGAGCACGTTAGATCACCGGACACCGGTTTCGTGCTGGTGACGCGGACACCCGGGCACATCCGAGCCACGGGGGCGACCTACCGTTGCCCCCCGTGCTCGTCCTGCTTCCCCCCTCGGAGACCAAGCACCCGGGCGGCTCGGGCCCCCCGCTCGACCTCGGTTCGCTCAGCACCCCGGCTCTGACCCCGGTCCGCGCGCAGCTCGTCGACGCGCTGGTCGAGCTGGCCGCCGACGTCCCGGCCGCCCGCGCGGTGCTCGGCCTGTCCCCCGCCAAGGACGAGGAGGTCGCCCGGAACGCGGCGCTGCGCACCAGCCCCACGCTGCCGGCCATCGAGCGCTACACCGGCGTGCTCTACGACGCGCTGGACGTCGGTTCGCTCACCCGGGCCCAGCGGCGCCGCGCCGCCGGGCGGCTGGCGATCGGGTCGGCGCTGCTCGGCCTCGTCCGTGCCGAGGACCCCATCCCGGCCTACCGGCTGTCCGCGGGGTCGGTGCTGCCCGGGCTGCCGTCCCTGCGGACGTTGTGGAAGCCGGTGCTCGGCCCCGCGCTCGGCGAGACCGGCGAACTCGTGGTCGACCTGCGCTCGGGCGCCTACGCCGACCTGGCCCCGGTGCCCGAGGCGGTCACCGTGCAGGTGCTCAGCGAGCGGCCGGACGGCACCCGCGCCGTCGTCAGCCACTTCAACAAGGCGCACAAGGGCCGGCTCGCCCGGCTGCTGGCCACCACCACCGCCGAGCCGGACACCGTCGTCCGGCTCCGCGCACTGCTGCGCCGGGCGGGGTTGCACGTGGAACACGACGGCGGCCGGCAGCTCACCCTGGTCGTCTGACGGCGCTCCACTACGGTCGCCGGGTGAGCAGCACCGATGACCTCTGCACCCGCCCGGCGACCGAACTGGCCGCGCTGGTCCGCGACCGCGAGGTCTCCGCCCGCGAGCTGATGGACGCCCACCTGGACCGGATCGAGCGGCTCAACCCCGCCCTGAACGCCATCGTCACGCTGGACGCCGACGGGGCCCGCGCCGCCGCCGACGCCGCCGACGCCGCGCTCGCGGCCGGCGAGGACGTCGGCCCGCTGCACGGGCTGCCGGTGGCGCACAAGGACACCCACGCCACCGGCGGCATGCGGACGACGTGGGGCTCCCCGCTGCACGCCGACACCGTGCCCGCGCACGACGAGCTCGTGGTGGCCCGGCTCAAGGCCGCCGGCGCCATCCGGGTGGGCAAGACCAACGTGCCGGAGTTCGCGGCCGGGTCGCACACCTTCAACACCCTCTTCGGCGCCACCCACAATCCCTACCGGCACGGGCTGTCGGCCGGCGGGTCCTCCGGCGGGGCGGCCGCCGCACTGGCCGCCGGGCTGGTGCCGCTGGCCGAGGGGAGCGACATGGGCGGGTCCCTGCGCAACCCGGCCGCCTTCTGCAACGTCGTCGGCCTGCGGCCCACGCCCGGCCGCGTCCCCACCCACCCGGCCGCCATCGGCTGGTCGCAGCTGTCGGTCCAGGGCCCGATGGGGCGCACCGTCGGCGACGTCGCGCTGGCGATGTCCGCGATGGCCGGGCCGGACCCGCGCGTGCCGATCTCGCTCAGCGACGACCCGGCCGGGTTCGCCGCCCCGCTACCCACCGACCTCACCGGGCTGCGCGTGGCCTGGGCCCCCGACCTGGGCGGCCGGGTGCCGGTCGACCCGGCGATCACCGGGACGCTGACCGCCTCGCTCGGTGTCTTCAGCGACCTGGGTGCCACGGTCGAGGAGGACTGCCCGGACCTGCGCGGCGCGGACGAGGCGTTCGGCGTCTTGCGGGCCTGGCTGTTCGAGGCCAGCTTCGGCGACGTCGTGCGGCGCTCCCCGGACAAGGTGAAGCAGACCATCCGCTGGAACGCCGCCCGCGGCGCCGAGCTGACCGGCGCCGACGTCGGCCGGGCCGAGGTGGCGCACACGAAGCTGTACGAGCGGGTGGTCGAGTTCTTCACCCGCTACGACGTCCTGGTGGCCCCGACCACCCAGGTGCTGCCCTTCCCGGTGGAGGTCGAGTACCCCACCGAGGTCGCCGGCGTCCCGATGGAGGACTACCTGGGCTGGATGCGCTCCTGCACGCTGATCTCCGCGACCGGCTGCCCGGCGCTGTCGCTGCCCGGCGGGTTCACCGCGGACGGGCTGCCGGTCGGCCTGCAGGTCGTCGGCGCCCCGCGCGCCGACCGGCGGGTGCTCGAGGTCGGCCACGCGTTCGAGCAGGCGACCGGCTTCGGACGCCGGCGGCCCGACCTGGGCTGAGACCCGGCGCCTCAGTCCCGGTCGCCGTCGGTGCCGGCGCGGTAGGCGCCACCGGCACCGGGGACGCCGGCCGGGCGGTGGGCCCTGGCCTCCTCGATCCGGTCCTGCCGGCGCGCGAAGACCACGGTGCCCACCAGGAACAGCCCGGAGATGACCAGGACGACGGCGCTGAGGGTGTTGACGAACGGCAGGTCCACCCCGGCCAGCGCCAGCACGCCCGCCGCCACGAGGACCAGTGCGGCGAGGGCGGCGCCGGCGGCACGCCAGGGGCTCTTGCCGACCTCCTCGATCCCCTGCTCCGCCTTGTCCCTGGCGTAGTCCAGCGGCATACGGGCCCAGGAGAAGCGGGTGGCCAGCACCGCGAGCCCGGCGGCCACGAGCACGAAGCCGGGGCCGGGCAGCACGAGCAGCCCGATCCCGGCAAGGGTCAGCAGGCCGCCGAGGACGGCGACGACGACGGTCTTCACCACCGGTGGGTGCCCGCGACGGCGACCGGCCATGCGCGGCGGTCACCCACGGCGGCGCAGGCCCCGTAGCGTGCGGACGGCGACCAGCAGCTCGGCCAGCTCGTGCCGGTCACCGGCGGCCAGCTCGGCCAGCTGGGTCGCCGAGCGCTGCTGGGCGGTGTCCCAGCTGTCCACCCACCGCTCGACCAGCGCCGCGGCCGGGTCCTCGTCACCCGAGCGCAGCGCCAGCGCGTCGGCGGTGAGCGCGGCCTGCTCGGCGGCCAGGTCGTCGCGCAGCGAGGCCCGGGCCATGGCCGGCCAGCGGCGGTCCCTGGGCAGCGCGATCACCAGCTCCCGCAGCGGCACCAGGCTCAGCCGCTCGGCCACGCACTGGGACACCTGCCCGGCGAGCTCGATCGGCGCCCCGGTGGTCTCGCTGACCACCGCCAGGTCCAGCGCGACCGGCAGCAGCGGCGCCGCGGCCACCTCCGCGGCCAGCTCCGGGGGCACCCCGGCCGCCCGCAGCTCGGCCGCCCGCTCGGCGTACGCACCGGCGTCGGCGCCCAGCAGCCAGCCGGGCAGCCCGG
>JAOPUQ010000304.1 GCA_025963425.1 Modestobacter sp.
GCGGAGCAGGCGGCGGCCGCCGCGCCGGGGGCGGTGGTGGAGGCCGTCGCGGTTTCGGCGGCCGGTAGAGATCGCGCCGGTGACCGGGCGGTCCCCAGCCCGGTCACGGCCGGCCTCGATGATGACGGACTGGGGCCGGTGAGACCTGCCCTGCCGTGGTCACGCCGACCTGACATGGCTTCGGACCTCAGGCCGGTGCCTTCGCGCCGGTGGGCCCCCGGTCGTGGTGGGCTGCGCGGCGCATGCCCAGCGGCGGCCCAGCATCCGAGCCGCCGCCGGAGGCGCGTGCCGGCCCCGTTGCTCGTCCCTCGGGAGATGCCGTCGGGGATCAGCCGCCGGATGCCCGTCGCGGGCGTGGAATGCCCTGGACCAGTTCCGTCATCTGGCGGGTCGGCGGTACGCCTAGTTCCTCCTCCAGCATCGCGCTGAAGAGGTCGTACGCCCGCAGCGCCTCGGCGAGGTTCCGCTCGGCGAGGTGCACACGGACGACCAGCCGGTGCGCGCTCTCGCGGAGCGGCTCCGCGCAGATGGCCGCGTAGGCCGCCTCCATCGCCTCCCCGTGGCGCCCGGCTTGGGTCAGTTTGTCCGCGAGCACGTCGAGGGTGTGCAGGCGCAGCTGACGCAGGCGCTCACGCTCCAGGAGGATCCAGTCCTCGTACCACCCGGGGAGGAGTTCGCCGCGGAGACCGGTGTCAGGCACCTGCACGTCGTCGGCCTGCGTGCACGGGTCCAGCACCCGGTGTGCCCAATCACTGAGTTCCCGGACGTCGACGCGGACACCCGCGGCCAGGGCGAGGCGACCACGGGATGCCTCCACGAGTCCGGGCGCGACCTTGTGCAGGCGCCAGAGTGCCGACCGCAGACTGGCGTGGGCATGTTCCTCGGGAACCTCCGGCCACAGCTGCCCCGCGACCGCCGTCCGGGCCGGTCTGCCGAGCAGAGTCACGTGGGCCACGAGCCGCTGGACCCCGTGCGGCAGGTCGCCGACGGCCGAATTCGGCCCTCGTCGGTCGAGCTGGAGGGTGAAGCCGTCGAGGAGTGTCACCCTCGGGGCGTCCGCTAACTCCATGTGAGATTCCCCCTCGGCGCTCCACGACGTCGCAACAGGCTCGGGTGCCGCAGTGCCACGATGCTGGAATGCCTCACGGCGTGCTGTCAATCGAACGTGTCGCGTACCCGAGAAGCGTGCCGAGCCACACACGTACTGCATTCACCGCATCACGTGGAGGCAATGCGATAGGTAGAGCAATGCGATGGGTCCACTCGGTTCAGCGCGTCGAAGGCACGTGCTCAATCGAAGAGGACCGCGAGGGCTTCGTCTCGTCCTCTACGTCCGTCGACAGCATTCTCATGGTGACGCTCCCGATGTTGGGCGTGTTGTAGGTGATGCCCGGCCGGATGAGGAACGGTTCGCCGGCACGGAAATGAGGGTCGTCCTGTCGTCGAACTGCATCGACAATCGTCCCCCCGGCGCGGCGATGGGGACAGCCACAGCTGTGTTCCCTGGAACGAGGCGAGCGCGGCGACGCGGCCCCCGCCTGTCGGGGTCCCCGCCTGTCGGGGTCCTCATGGCCGAGCCGGAGCGACGTCCCGGTGTCAGGATCACGCCATGAGCTACGGCGAGGCGGTCCGCCAGGAACTGCGTGACCCGGCGCGTGCCCTGCGCCGCGCTATCCCGGAGGTCTACGAGGGATACCGGCAGCTGCACGCAGCGGCATTCGCGTCCGGTTCGCTGGACGAGAAGATCAAGGAGTTGATCGCGCTCGCCCTCGCGGTGAGCAAGGAATGCGACGGCTGCATCGCCTCGCATGCTCGAGGTGCGGCCCGCAGCGGGGCATCGGCGGACGAGGTGGCCGAAGCGCTCGGCGTCGCGATCGCCATGAACGGCGGTCCGGGCACGGTGTACGGCGCACGGGCCTTCGCGGCCTTTCTCGAGTACGCGGAGTCAGGCACCGATCAGGGCGGGACCTCGCCCGGGGCAACGGTGCGGTGACGGGACGTCCCGCCATGCGGCGGCCGGCGGCAGCCGCGGGGCCGACCTTGCTCCGCCGGTGACCGAAACCTTTCCTCCCGCTTAGGCTGAGCGCCGGAAGTGACGTACGTCACCAGGGGGCACCGTGACGATCACGACGACCACGCCGGCGCAAGGCTCATCCGACGGCCGGCAGCGCGCTCCGGAACGGCCCGTGCCGCGGAGCGAATCCGAGGCACTGGCCTCGGTCGAGGGTGCCGAGCCCATCGGCATCCCCTCACCCCGCGGCATCGTCGGCGGGTTGCTCTCCCCCTTCGTCCGGCCGCGGCCGGTCGCACGGGAGGCCGCACGCCTGGCGCGCGACGCCGTGCGCATCGTCCGCGGCACCGACGAGATCGCACCCTCGCCGAAGGACAAGCGCTTCGCCGACGCCGCGTGGTCGGCACATCCGGGCTACCGGCGCCTCGCCCAGGCGTACCTGGCGTGGACCGGGTCCCTGACCCGCCTCGTGGACGAGTACGACTCCGACGGTGCCGACTGGCGACAGGTCGAGCAGGCGCGGTTCTTCCTCAACGCGTTCACCAGCGCGCTGTCGCCCACCAACACGCTGCTCGGCAACCCGGCCGCTCTCAAGCGCGCGTTCGACACGGGCGGACGCAGCGTCGCCCGCGGACTCGGCCACATGCTGGAAGACCTCGTGCACAACGGCGGGATGCCCGCCCAGGTGGACCGCCGCGCCTTCTCCGTGGGCAAGGACCTCGGGGTGACGCCGGGAGCCGTGGTCCACCGGAACGAGGTCATCGAGGTGATCCAGTACGCGCCGACGACGGCGAGCGTGCGGCAGCGCCCGCTGGTGATCGTGCCGCCACCCATCGTCCGCTTCTACTTCCTCGACCTGCGACCGGGGCGCAGCTTCGTCGAATACGCCGTGAGCCAGGGCCTGCAGGTCTTCATGATCAGTTGGCGCAACCCGACCAAGGCCCAGGCAGCCTGGGACCTCGACACCTACGCCGGTGCCATCGTCGACGCGATCGACGTCGCCCGGGAGGTCACCGGCTCACCGGACGTCACCACGCTCGGCTTCTGTGCCGGCGGCCAACTGATGACGACGGTGCTCAACCACCTCGCCGCGACCGGGGACGACCGGGTGCACGCCGCCGGCTACGCGGTGAC